>CAYZDM010000754.1:0-1800 GCA_964476875.1 uncultured Sandaracinaceae bacterium
ATGATACGAAGCAGCGAGGACTTACCCGTGCCATTCACACCAATGACCCCTATCTTCGCGTTCGGAAGGAACGAAAGATAGAGGTCTTCGATGATCTTCTTGTCCGGGGGATGGACTTTCGTCACCCCCTTCATCGTGAAGATAAAGTCTGCCATGGGCTATTGAGTGCTGCGTCTCCTGGTCAGCCACATAGCAACGATGCCCAATGCAATCCAACCGAACGTCGCGCTCTGAGCCGCACTCACGGAACAACCCTCGGGCGTGACGACATCATCAGTAGACCCGCCCTGCCCATCGCCCCGCTTCGGCGCACTCTTGGGCGCGAGATCGATCGTCCCTGCCTCGAGGTCGAGCTCGGGAATGTCGGTTCGAATCAGCGCTGGCAACTGGTTGGTCAGCGTCTTGGTCGCGGTCCCCTCGAGTGCGGTGTTGCCCGCAGCGAAAGGTTTCGGCATCGGTCCACCAGGAGGACCACCCCAGTTCCCGCGATACGGCTTGTCGCACGTCAGCTCGCCCTCCCACGGATGGAGGATCACGTATCGCCCCTGAAAGTTGTTGAATCCTGATGCTTCGGCGCGCCGCTCCCCGAGCTCGCCCTTTTGGTTGGGCATTCCACGCCCACCGACGATCGGCCCTGCCGCGCGAAAGACGAGATCCTCATCGAGTCCGTCCTTGTCGTAACGATAGTGAAGCCGCGTCAGTACGAAGCCATCGGGCCGAAACCTAGAACGGCGAGGCTGGGGCACAACCCCAGGAATGTCTGAGTAGGGATCCTTCTCAGCGGGCACGATCACATCGCCCCCCAAGAGCGCGAGTTCATCCTGCCGCAATGGTGGCTCGGGACAAGGATCACAGGTCGTCGCGTCCCACGCATACTCAGTCACGACAGCCCCCGGGTTCTTCTGCGTAGTCCGCTCGAACAACGCATCATAGAAACCACCGAAGCTCTTGCGCACGCTGTCCTCGACGCGGATGTTGGTAGGGATCGACGCGTTCTTGTAGTTGGCCACCTCGTAACGCTGCTTCTTGCCGAGAATGTGCACGATCAGATCCTGCTGACCAGAGCTATTGAGCAAGCCGAGCCGCACGGGAAGCGTGAACGTCGGTGCGTCATAGTGGAAACGAAGCGGCGAAAGCACCGCCTTTCCGTTGTGGAACTTCACCTTTTTCGCATCCACCTTGGCCACGAAGAACTTGGTGTTCTGTTCCACGTAAGGCCGAAGCAGCGCGTTGGCGCCCTTCGGGATGTTGTACTGGTTCTTGCGAAGCCACTTGTCGAGTCCGCCAGAGTCCTTGGCGCTCAGAATCACGATGTCATATTCGGCAACTGTGAACTCGGCCTCAATCGTGACCCCGAAACGACCATCAGACTCTTCATCCGCGGCAGACTTCATCCGCGCTGCTCTTGGCGCACTGCCGGCCATCTCCGCGTAGGCGATCATCTGCCGACACGGATCCTGCTCCCAGTACTCGACCAACCGCGGTGCCGCGAGCTTGTCGACGCGCGAGAAGATCTCGGCCGGCAGCGTCTTGACGTTCTCTTCCTGAAGAACGACGGGCACCGGCACGATCATAGCGAAGTCTTCAGGCGGACCCTGATAGTTGTTCTGCATCGACAACACGGTTCGCGTGCCCTCGCGCATCATCACGACCATGGTCGCGTTGTTGTAGAGCGAGGCGTCAGCCCCACTCACGTAAAATCCACAGAATGCGCGCGACGTCGACGGCCATGTCATGGCCGCGCACAGACCCAAAACAGCGATTGCTTGCTTCATCGATTGCTCCTCACTTGCCCTGGTA
>CAYZDM010000755.1:0-1798 GCA_964476875.1 uncultured Sandaracinaceae bacterium
CGTGAGCGATCTGCGCCTCGGTAAAAACGAGCACGGATGTGTGACCGGGACCCGTATTGGGGCCCATCATGATGAACCAGTTGGGGAAGCCCGAAACGCTCATGCCCTTGTAGGCGTCGGCGCCATTGCTCCAGGCTTCGTCGAGCGTACGGCCACCCAGGCCGATCACGGGAAACGGCGCCTTGGTGAATCCGAGCTTGAAGCCAGTCGCAAGCACGATCGCGTCAGCCCCGTGCAACGCACCGTCCTCTGTTCGCACACCGTCGCGCTCGATCGCTCGAATCGAGTCGGTCACCAAGTCCACGTTGTCCCGTTCGAGGGATGCCCAGTAGTCGTCGGAGACCAGAATCCGCTTGCAACCGAACTGAAAATCCGGCGTGAGCTTCTTGCGGAGCTCCGGGTCTTTGACCTGTCGCCGCAGATGCCACATCGACAGGCTCGCGCCGATTCGAGAGAGGATCTTCGAGCCGGAAAACACAATCGGCCCACGAACCTCACTGATCCAGTACTTCACGAAGCGGCTCGCCCTCAGCAAGAAAGGGACGCGGGCCAAGAGCGTTCGGAGCCAGCTCGGATACAAAGCATCGAACTGACCGATCACCCAGCCCGGAGTTCGCTGGAAAACGCTCAAGCGCGCGACGATCGGTGCGATGTTCGGCACGACCTGGACCGCGCTTGCACCCGTGCCGATGATCACGACGCGCTTGTCGCTGAGATCGACGTCATGGTTCCATCGGGCCGTGTGCATCATGTCGCCCTCGAACTCGTCCATGCCGGGGATCGAGGGATAGGCCGGGTCGACCAGGCCACCTACCCCAGCAATGACGGCTCGGGCGATGAAGCTCTCGCCCGCTGCTGTCATCAGTGTCCAGGTTCCCGATTCCTCGTCGAAACGCGCTTCGACGATCTCGGTGTTCAACCTCATCTTCTCGCGCAGCTGCCACTTGTCTACGATCCCCAACAGGTAGTCTTGGATCTCGCCCGAGGTGGCATAGCGTCGACTCCAGTTGGGGTTCGGCTCGAACGAAAGCGAGTAGACGTGTGAAGGAACGTCACATGCGGCGCCGGGGTAGGTGTTGTCTCGCCAGGTGCCGCCGATCTCATCAGCGCGCTCGAAGATCGTGAATGACTCCACCCCCGACTCGAGCAGCTGAATGGCGGCGCCGATCCCAGCGAACCCCGCCCCGATGATCGCGATTGGGAAGTCCGAAGTGTCTGTCACGAAGACGCACGGTAGAGTCGCCTGGGCGCCCATGCCAGTGAAGAATTTTCGTCGATCGATGAACGAGGAGCAGACTAGGCCGCCGGCTTCTCCGCGACGATTCTCCAGTTCAAATCGGCAATCTTGGCCTTCTCCGCATCGGTCCATGCCTGGCCGCCGCTCTGCAGAAGCTCCAGCGACTCTTCGACCCAGGAGGGCATGACGCGAACCGCTTCGAGCGCCCGGATGACCTTTCGGCCCCCGAGAATCAGATCTCTCTTCTGCTCGCAAATCGGCCAGGCCTCGCTCTTCGAGGGAGCCGAAACGATGATGTTGAAGCCCGCCCGTTCCAAGGCGGCGCACACATCCGCCGGATACATGGATTGAGTGGCAGCGAGCGTGGGCAGAAACGCCTTGTGCAAGGTCACGTGCTCTTCGTTGTCCCAGTCAAAATGAGGCGTCAATAGATACTCGGAGCAGGCGTACCGGGCTCCAGGCCTCAACACGCGGAACATCTCTCTGGCGTGGTCATCCAGTTCCTCTTTCTTGAAGAACGGCCAGACCGCTTGAAAGGAAAAGCATCCATCGAAGCTTTCC
>CAYZDM010000756.1:0-1797 GCA_964476875.1 uncultured Sandaracinaceae bacterium
GTCCACCGCGAGAGCGGCTGCGAGGGCGTCTCCAAATGCCCGTGCCCGCCGAGCTGCTTCGCCCTCTCCACCGTCGAGCCGCAGCGGCAAACCGACCACCAGCAGAGAAATCTCGTCTTCAGAAAGCGCCTCGCCAACCCGTCGCACCGCGTCGGCATGCCCGCCTTTCGCGGAAACGGTCTCCCGAGGAAACGCGATCGAACTTTCCTCGTCGGAGATGGCCACCCCAATTCGTGCCTGCCCGGGATCGATACCTACGACTCGGCCCATCTCAACCACCTGCCGGAGGCCGAGCAGTCGCATCCGGCGGTGTGGACGGACGCGTCGACGATAGACGCTCGCTCAGCAAGGGAAGCACATAGGGGAAGCCGACCTGGACCTGGTCGAGGTCCGGGGCGATCTGCCCAGCCAACCAGAACATCATCACCGACGCCCGCTCCACGTAGAACCAGCCATCCGGATAGTGAACGGAGCGCATCAGGCTCCGAAGCTCGCGCCGCTCCACCCCTGGGTCGGCCAGCGCTTCGAGCTCTTTCGCTTTGGCGTTCATCAGGGCCGCCGGGGTGCGTGCTTCGAGCTTGAGGAGTTTCTGAAAATACGTCTTTAGCGTCTGCTCTAGAAGTGCGCGGTCGCCACCTTCCGCAACGAACCCGATCGCTTCGATGCCTTGCAGCGCGAGGGCGTCGTTCTGTTCGAAGAACCCGCGAAGGACGTCCACCATGCCGGACACGGTCTTGTCGCTAACCTCGCTGATCGCACCGAAGTCCAACACGACGAGTTTCGCGTCATCGGAGCCTTCGACTGGCTGGACTAGGAAGTTGCCGGGGTGCGGGTCGGCATGAAAAAACCGATCCACGAACACCTGCTTGTAGAAGCTCTTGACCAAGCGCTCGCCGAGCTTGCGCAGATCGACTCCGTGCTCTCGAATCTCGTCAAGGCGGTTGATCTTGATACCCTCCATGAAGGACATCGTGAGCACATCGCGGGTGGTCACCTGATCGACGACCTCCGGAAATAGAATGTTGTCGTCGTCGATGAAGTTGGCCGACATGCGGCGCATACAATCAGCTTCATGCAAGTAGTCGGTCTCGCGTCGCAAGAGATCGACCAACGACTCGTGAACCGCCTCGATGTTCTGCACCGGCACGAACCACTTGTAGACGCGCACCATGAGCTTGATCACGCGCATGTCGATGCGCACGACATCTCGAATCCCCGGGTACAGCACCTTCACGGCAACCTTGCGGCCGTCGTCCATGTAGGCCACGTGCACCTGACCGAGTGACGCCGCGGCCACCGGCTCAGGATCCATGCTTCGGAAGAACGCCTCCGGCTCTGCCCCCAGGCTGAGGACAAACGCCGCCTTGATTTCGTCGAAGGGGTGCGGCGGCACCGAGTCTTGAAGCGTTTCGAGCCTCTTGATGTAGGGCGCCGGCAGGAATCCGCCCATGATCGAGAGGACCTGACCTAGCTTGATGTAGACCCCTCGGAGCCGGAGCATCCCGGCGAGCATTCGTCTGGCGTTCCTGTCGTCGAGGCGCGCCTGGCGGTAGAGCGTCGGTCCCAAGCCCCACGTTTGTGCACGTTCTGCGGCACGAACAGAGTCGAACGGCCCGCGTCGGCCAGATCCTGGCCAAGCTCGACGAGGTCGGTCAGGCCGACAACACGATCATCGTGTTCACCTCGGACCATGGCGACATGATGGGCGACCACGGCCTGATGCTGAAGGGCTTCATCCCGTAAACCGGCACACAAAAGGTATCGATGGTTGTTGCCGATCCGCGCCGTGACTCTGGT
>CAYZDM010000757.1:0-1794 GCA_964476875.1 uncultured Sandaracinaceae bacterium
GTCTGCCAATTCCGCCACCCTCGCTTGGGTTGTGGTTTCTGGCACCTAGCACTTTTGTGATGTCGAACAAATCCGTGGTTCATCCAACCGCAGGTCCTCGATCTTCTGCCCGGTGAAGCAACTGGTATCACCCGCGGCTGACACTAGCGCTCAACGGGGATCTCCAGCGTGGTTTCTCCGACGGAAACCTGGAGAGTAGTCGTCCCCCCCGTCGTGTTGACCAGAAACGCCGTCGCGGAGTACTCGAGCAAGTCCGACGACTCGTCGAAGAGCTTGACGCTCAAAGGGATGGTGTCCGGAGGTTCGGTGTTCCATTTACCCTGTGCCGCGAGCCGGGTGTTTTCCGAGTCGTAGGTCTCTAGCCTCACGAAGTATGTGTTGGAATCGATCGCTTCGAGGATACTTCCGGATACGACATCGACGATCTGAAACCGTTCGACGACGGTCACATGAACCGGCAATCGAGCCTGATCACCGGCCGGCCCATCGATTATCAGTTCGGCGTCGCCCGGGCCGTTCGTTCGGATGATCACGGAGAGGAACTCGATCGTTTTTGCTTCGCAGTCCCAAAAACAGAACAAAGGTTGCTGCACTTCGGAGCTCGCTTCAGCGCTTACGATCTCCAGAACATTCGAATCGCTGCTGGAGACCTCCGCATCCTGGTTTGACACGATCGCCTTGAAGTCGGTCTGGCTTGCCCACTGGTCGAGCGCACACATTCCGGCCTCGGAACAGTTCGCAAGTCTGGCCGGCCCCCCCCAGCCGCCCTCGGCCAAGGGCGACGGACCATCGCCATCGGCGCAAGCAGAAAAGGATATGACCACCGCGATCACAGCGAGCCAGGTAGTTGAAGTAGGTTTCGTCATTGGCTTCTCCTGCAGGGCAATGACTGCAAGGGACGTGCCGGGAAGAAGACGGCGAGAAACCCAATCATGCCCGCAGTGAGAACTCGACGCCGGGTGCGAACGGCCACAGACCGTGAATCACAGTCACGTTTGGGGCTCTTCCCAGCAAGTCCACTACGAAGGAGACGGCGTTGAACTCGATGCTTGCAGCTCGCACGGCTGGCGCGGGCCTTCGTGCCATGCGGAGCAAAGCGCTAGGTGGGCCGGCGCTGTGTTCTGAATGACGGCCCCTTGGTAGGGAATCGCATCGTACGGGGAGTCACCGTTTGGCATGGACCGAAACGAGTATGCCACGGGAGAGCCTGCCTCGGGCCTCGCGAAGAATCCGTGAAATCATTGGAGAGGCGCCGCGTGTACCTGTAGGATAAACGCCGAAGAAGAGGCTCTCTTGGACGGTGAGGTTGCGATGACGACGGTGTCTTTCCGGTTGATATGTTCTGGTGTCGCGCTCGTCGTCATGCTGACCTCCCCAATAGGGTGCGTGGATGTCCAGGCGGCGAACGCTGGCGGGTCGGGCGGAGCAGGCGGGTCGGGCGGTTCGAGCGGAAGCGACTGTGCGGCCGATGCCGAATGCAGCGAGTCGACGCCAATTTGCGCTCTCGAGGGGGTTTGTCGAGGCTGCGTGAGCGCGACCGAGTGCGTTGCCAAAGATATGGCATTCCCGATCTGCGCCGACAGCGGCGAGTGCGTCGAGTGTTTCGATAGCGACGACTGCAACGAACCCAACTCGCCCGTTTGTGATGCGACCACCCTTCTATGCCGTGCTTGTGAGCTCCACAGTGAGTGCGACTCGCAGGTGTGCGATATCGATACCGGCGCCTGTGTTGCTGAAACGTCCGTAGTCTACGCGTCGCCAAGCGGCAGCGGCAGCACGTGCAACCGCTCCTTC
>CAYZDM010000758.1:0-1790 GCA_964476875.1 uncultured Sandaracinaceae bacterium
TCGTACGCGGAGGAGATGATGGCCCGCCCGGTCCGCCAGGCGAGATCAATATCTCCGGTGAAATCGGTTCTCGCGTCTTCGGCACTATCTCGATCTCGTTTGGCGGCATCCACCGCAGCGCTGAAGTTGAACTCAGCGGTGAGATCCACCGAGCCGTCCGCGTTCGAATCGAAGTAGCCCGCACGGTACGCCTCGCGGCCGCCCTCGCCGGCGATTTCCTCGTCGGTGTACATGCCGTAGTCGCGAGCTCCGCCGAAGTAGCCGTAGCCCTCGTCCCAGTGGTGCTCGAGGCTCGTGTAGCTCTCGTCTTCGTCGAGCTCGTTGGCCACGAGAAGCCCCTTGCCCTCCACGTCATCGTCGAGGTAGTCGTCCACGCCCTGGCTGAAGTTGACACCGCTCAGCAAGACGGCCTGCGCGAGCTGCGCGAGGTCGAGGCCGTCCGATGTGAGATAGAGCGGGGTGGCGGCATCGATCGGAAACGAGCCCGTCGCCCCGGCCGCCGCCTGCGTGGCGAAGGTTCGCAGAACGGCCAACACGAGGCGCTCTGGCGTATCCGGCGCGCCCAGATCTCCTTCGGTGTTCACGACGAGGTTGGAGGTGCCCCAACCGACGAATGCGCCGCCGTTCCAGTCGGCGTGATCGGTGACCGAATCGTTCCCAGCCAGCTTGTCCTGCAGGTTTGCGTCGTTCAGATCGGCGTAGACCGTTTGGAGCGCCGTGTCGCCGGCCTCGACCAGGATCGGGAGCGGCCGATCCGGGTTGGCGCCACCGCCTTTCTCGTAGAGCGGCGTGAGCCAGGCAAGGACCTCTTCTGGGGTGTCGTATTGCTCCAAGTTCTCGCCCGCGAGCACCTCCGCGCTGATCGTGCGCATCAGGCCGGTCAGATCCGAGATCACGACCTGGCGGGTGATCTGACCCGTCGTTGCGACGGTCGACTCCCCTCCGCGTTCGAACGAAAACATGTCCGGCACCTCGGTTGCGGACGCAGTCGAACCGCTATCCCCGCATCCGGCTACAATCGCCGAAATTCCCAACAAAAACACCCCGAGAAGCCTCTCATTCATGCGCAACCGACCATCCCTTATTGCAAGTGAAAATCAATTGC
Organism: uncultured Sandaracinaceae bacterium; assembly: GCA_964476875.1. Lineage (GTDB taxonomy): Bacteria > Myxococcota_A > Polyangia > Polyangiales > Houyiibacteriaceae > SG8-38. Next base: position 1,106 of record CAYZDM010000758.1, read on the forward strand.
GATTTCATTACCATTGAACCGAAGATGGTGCAAGTCCGGCCACGTCCGTTCGCGTGCGGTCAGCGCTCGGGGCCAAGCTCGCCTACCCTGATGCGTCACCGTTTGTATGCCCTGCACGCGACCCCCAAATCGAGCCTGAAGTCGCAGCGGGAGCTTGCTCTCGAAAAGCCTCGCGCTGCGACCGCAGCTCCCGATTCACATCAGGGATTTTTCACATTGTCATAAGAATGTCCGGTAACGTGTTTTGGTTGTTTCACTTCGCCTTTCGCGCTGTGCGTCACGAGCTCGACCACCTTCGTGCGCGCCGACCCATTGCGGCATGGCGAGATGAACCGGGGACGTAGATGCCGCGCAGTTCAGCGTCCGCACGGTGGTCCTTGCATGCCGCACTGAAGAAAGGCTGCCTGTCTAATCAAAGTGCATCGGCCGACGGGTGGGCCGTCGCGCACTCACCGCCCGACCCACACGTCTAACGCCCAGCACGAAAGCCGCGGTCCTGAAGTCGATCGACTTCTCCTGTGCCACATCTCGCACTGCGGAGTAGGCTCGGACCATCGTCTTTTCGAGCTCACCGATGACTCGATCGCGCTCCCATTGGAACTGTTGAATGTTCTGCGCCCATTCGAAGTAGCTCACGGTCACCCCTCCGGCGTTTGCCAGGATGTCGGGTATCGTGACCACACCC
>CAYZDM010000759.1:0-1786 GCA_964476875.1 uncultured Sandaracinaceae bacterium
CAGTCGCGCCGGGCACCGGCCAACCGAACCCCGGCTGGCTGGATGCGCTCGCGGTACGCCGCCCATCCAGACGCATCCGTGAAATACAGTTCCGCAATACCGGCGAAGGGTTCGGTTTCGGGATCGTTCGCGCGGGCTTGGTCGAGTTGTTCTCGGGACCAGCGGACGCTTTGCGCGATGATGTAAGAGTCGGTCACTTCGTCGGTCGAGCGAAGCAGGGCGGCAAGGTCGCGCGCCATCTCTCGACTGGAGGCGTAGCGTTCGATGGGGTTTCGCCGCAGGGACTTGGCGATGATCTCGCGCAACTGCACCGGGAGGTCACCACGAAGGTTGGCCAGGTCCGGAATTTCCATGTCTCGAATCGTGCCGACGACTTCGAGAGGGTCCTTGCCTTTGAAGAGTTTCTCTCCCGCCAGGACCTCCCACAGCACCACGCCAACACTGAAGACGTCAGTTTGGGCGCTCGGCTCGGCCTCGTACGTCAGCTCAGGCGCCAAATACGAGATCTTGCCCTTCACGAATCCAGGCTTGGTGATCGAGCTTCGATCCATCGCTCGCGCGAGCCCAAAGTCCGTCAGCTTAACCACGCCACAGTTGCTCACCATCACGTTTTGCGGCGTCACGTCACGGTGGAAGATCGGCGCGAGCCTTCCCTCGGCATCCTCCCGGACGTGTGCTGCGTGAAGCGCCTCGAGCACTTCAATCCCGATCGCCGCGGTCAAGCTCCAGGGCGTGTGATTGCCATGCTCCTTGTACCCTTGGCGCCATTCAGCGAGCGTCAGGCCTTCGACCCACTCGAGGACTAGATAGTACTCGCCAGCGCGATCCCGATCGAAGTCGTGAATCTGCGCGATGTTTGGATGGTCGAGCTCAGACACGACGCGTGCCTCCTCGACGAACATCTTGAGGAAGACCGGATTCTGACTTAGCGGTGCGAGGACACGCTTGATCGCAACCGGCCGGGTGAATCCCGCAGCTCCATGCGTCTGCCCCCGATACACCTTGGCCATCCCGCCCTCACCGGCGAGCTCCATGACCTCATATTTCCCGCCAAGCAGTTCCGACATGGGGCCGGCTGTTGTTTCAGGTTTCTTTGGCAGACAGCACCGCGTCGAGTTCACCCTTCTCGAACATTTCGCGAATGATGTCGCAGCCACCGACGAACTTCCCACGCACATAGAGCTGCGGGATCGTGGGCCAGTTGCTGAACTCTTTGATGCCCTGGCGAATGCCCGGATCCTCGAGGACGTTCACGTCCTGAAACTCGGAACCGGAGCGGCGTAGCACCTCGACGACGGTCGCCGAAAACCCGCACTGCGGGAAGTGCTTGGTGCCCTTCATGAAAAGCACGACATCGTTGCTGTTGACGATGCCCTGAATGCGTTCTTGCGGGGTATCTTCCATCTCTATCCCTCTTGCTTAGCCCAACTCTCGGGCGAGTAGGTCTTGAGCGCAAGTGCATGTACGGGTCCGGTCATGAGTTCGCCGAGCGCGGCATAGACCATCTGATGCTGTTCGATGGGCGATTTGCCCGAAAAAGCTTCCGATACGATCAGGGCGTCCCAGTGATCTTTGGTACCGGTGAGGTCCTTCACCACGATGTGCGACACGTCGCCAACACCCTGACGAATTCGTTCTTCTAACTCTGCCGCTTCAACCATCGTGACGCCTCCACTCAACGCACTTCGGTAAGACCCACGGGACCTCTTGTCAATCGTCAGCCTCAATCGTCGGCCTCAGTCGACGCCGAAAACCCGCTTCACCGAGGGGCGCGCCAGACCCATCA
>CAYZDM010000760.1:0-1785 GCA_964476875.1 uncultured Sandaracinaceae bacterium
GACTACACGCTGCAGATCAAGAACTTGCAAACCGGAGAGCTTCTTCCCGAGCGAATGAAGAAAGTGAAATCGGCCGCGTGGGCCAGCGATAGTCAGACACTGTTCTACACCGTCGACGATGACACGAAGCGACCTCATCAAGTGTTGCGACACGTGCTCGGCGCGTCGGGAGAGGACGCCCTCGTCTACCAAGAGGAGGACGAGCGTTTTCGGGTTGCGGTCTGGCGATCGCGCAGTGGTGAGTATGTGTTTCGCGGTGCGTTCAGCCACACGACGACGGAGATCGGATTCGTGCCGGCTTCCGAGCCCGCTGGCAACTGGCGCGTGGTCGCCGAGCGCAAGCAGGACCACGAGTACATGGTTGCACACCGCGGACGAGAGTTATTGATCCGCACCAACGACCACGGTCGCAATTTTCGCCTCGTCCGCGCCCCCGTCGCGAGGCCCGGTCCCGAGTCCTGGGAGGAACTGGTCGGGCATCGAGATGGCGTGATGCTCGAGAGTTTGGACGTGTTCCAGGACTTCTACGTGCTGCTCGAACGGGAGGAGGGGCTTCCGTACCTTCGCGTGTCATCGTTCGACGCCGGCGATGCTCACCGAGTCGCGATCAGCGAGCCGGCGTACGCGCTGTACTCGGGCATGAACGAGGAGTTTTCGGCCGGGTTCTATCGCTTCGGCTATGAGTCGCTGACGACGCCAGACTCTGTGTTCGACTACGACGTGGCATCTAGGACACGAACCTTGATCAAGCAGATCGAAGTGCTCGGTGGCTATGATCCAGCGGAGTACGAATCCGAACGCCTTTGGGCGACCGCGAAGGATGGCACCCGAGTGCCGGTGTCGCTGGTCTACAAGAAGGGAGCGCCAAGGGACGGTTCGGCGCCGATGTTGCTCGTTGGTTACGGTTCGTACGGCTATCCGTATCCGACGGGGTTCTCACACGCGCGTGTGAGCTTGTTGGACCGCGGAATGGTGTACGCGATTGGCCACATCCGGGGCGGGGGCGAGCTTGGTAAGCCGTGGCACGACCAGGGGCGGATGGCGCACAAGATGAACACCTTCACGGATTTCATTGCGGTCGCCGAGCACTTAGTCGCCGAGGGGTACACGTCGAGCGAGCGGCTTGCGATACAGGGCGGGAGCGCCGGTGGCCTTTTGATGGGTGCGGTCAGCAACATGCGGCCCGACCTATTCGGTGTCGTGGTGTCGCTCGTTCCTTTCGTCGACGTGCTCAACACGATGCTCGACGACAGCCTTCCCCTCACGGTCGGTGAGTATGAAGAGTGGGGAAACCCAAATGAACGGGACGCCTACTTCCGTATCAAAGCCTACTGCCCGTACACCAACATCGGTGCGCACCCCTACCCGACGACGCTGGTGCGAACATCTCTCAACGACAGTCAGGTCATGTACTGGGAACCCGCCAAGTACATTGCCAAACTGCGCGCGAACAAAACCAACGACGCCCCCCTCCTCTTCAAGATCAACATGGACGCCGGCCACGGCGGAGCCTCCGGCCGCTACGACTACCTCAAAGAAACCGCCCTCGACTACGCCTTCATCCTCACCCACCTCCCATAAAAGGGGACTGTCCCCTTTAAATGGAAACGCCGGCTTGCTTGGGCTTGCCGGCGTTTCTCGGGGGGTAGGCTTTGGGCCTATTCTTTGATTTGGCGACGAATCTTGCCGAGGGCTTGTTCTTGGAGTTGGCGGATTCGTTCGCGCGACAGATTGTACTTGTCTCCGATTTCCTTGGTACGCGGGCGCACCTCGCCTGAAATCGGA
>CAYZDM010000761.1:0-1784 GCA_964476875.1 uncultured Sandaracinaceae bacterium
GAGAAGAAGGGGCAGCCGACGACGTACTACCTCTCGGCGGCGCCCGAGCCGATCAAGATTAACTGCGAGTACTTCTACGTGGACGTCGTGCTGTCGCCGGACCCGAATGTCTTTGGGCACACCGACGCGCTGGCTGGTTTGAAAGAAGGCGGGGTCTTCATCATCCAGAGCGACAAGGACTCGCCCGAGGCGATGTGGGAGAGCATCCCGCCGATGTATCAGAAGACCATCATCGACAAGAAGATCAAGGTCTTCTACCTCGACGCCTTCAAGATCGCCCGGGACGAGGCGACGGATTCCGAGCTGCAGCTCCGCATGCAAGGGATCGCGTTCCAGGGTGCGTTCTTCGCCGCGTCACCGGTGATGAAGCAGGCGGGGCTCGACGAAGAAAGGCTTCTCAACGCGATTCAGGACCAGCTCCAGGAGAAGTTTGGATCGAAGGGGCGCCGCGTCGTCGAAGACAACGTGCGCGTGGTGAAGCGAGGTTTCGAGGAGATTCGTGAGCTGACGCCCGGACCGATCAGCGAAGCCGGCAACAAGGGCGCGAACGGCAAACGGAAGCTCCCGATGATGGTGAAGCCTTTGCCTCAGAGCAAGGCGCCCATGACCGACATTCATCGCTTCTGGGAGCAGACCGGCAGCTTCTACGCACGGGGCATGGGGAACGACAACCTCAGCGACCCGTTCATCAGCCTCGGTGTCATGCCGCCCTCTTCGGCCCTGTTCCGGGATATGACCGGCATCCGCTTCGACCACCCGGAGTGGGTGCCCGAGAACTGCACAGGCTGCGGCGACTGCTACACCGTCTGCCCCGACACGGCGATTCCGGGCCTGGTGAACGAAGTCGGCCAGGTGTTCGACACCTTGGTGAATCGGGTCCGCAAGAACCGCCCCGGCACGCAGCTCGAACACCTGCCCAAGGCGGCAAAGGTCATGGAGCGCAACCTGCACGGCCTCTTCAAGGAAGCCCAGGAGGCCGACTCGACGGCAGAGCTGATGGACAAAGCCATGGCGCAGACCCTGAAGCAGAGCGAGCTCCTGGGCAGCGAAAAGGAAACGCTTCAGGCCGAGCTCGATCTCTTCAAGGAGGAGCTCAACGGCTTCCAATTCGCACTGACCCGACCCTACTACACCCTGCCTGAGAAGGATCAGCCGGGAAGCGGCGGCCTCTTGTCGATCACCGTCAACCCCTACACCTGCAAGGGTTGCATGGAATGCGTCGAGGTCTGCAACGACGACGCGCTACGGCCCATCAAGCAGACCGAGGAGTCGGTCCAGCTCCTCCGTGACAACTGGGACGTCTGGACCGATCTGCCGAACACCCCGGCAAAGTACATCCGCGTCGATGATTTGGAAGAGGGCATCGGTGCCCTCGAAACGATCCTCCTCGACAAATCGAACTACCTGCCGTTCACGAGCGGTGACGGCGCATGCCTGGGCTGCTCCGAAAAGACCTCGATTCACATCTTCATAGCCACGGTGGAGGCGCTGATGCAAGCGCGGACCGCCAAACACCTCAGCCATGTCAGCGAGCTCATCGAGCGGCTGAAGACACACATTCAGCTCAAGCTTGCCGGAGAGATCAACGTGAGCGACCCGGACGTCATGGCCAGGGTCGTCGACGAGATCGGCGACCAGGACGTGACGCTCGCTTCCATCGCGGCACGCATGGAACGCATCGAGGGAAGTCACCCCATCGACCAGGCATGGCTGCGACGGATGACGGGGCTGGTGGCTCAGCTGGAGCAGCTCAAGTGGAAGTACGTGGAAGGCACCACGGGCCG
>CAYZDM010000762.1:0-1763 GCA_964476875.1 uncultured Sandaracinaceae bacterium
AGAAAAAGAGGGGGGTCTCTTTTTCGTAAGGGGTCGAAACATGTCTTTGCTTCGTGGGTGGGGTGTTGTTGGTTTGTTGTTCGCGGCGGGGTTGTGGCTAACGCCTGGGGAAGCGCGCGCGTTCCCGGACGAGCCGTATACCCTCGACGAGGGGAAGAAGGCCCACGCCAAGCGATTTCACATTCTGGGCGAGATCGGGACATTCGCCGGCAAGCTCGGGGGCCAAGAACGGTCGATCGTCGTGAGTCCGATCATCGAGATGCGTTTTCAGCTCGCCTACAGCGTCATCATGCAAGCGGTTTGGGGGATGTCGTACGCCAACGTCGATCGCGACCCCGACGTCGATCGTGACAACACGTTCCGCGTGGGCAATCCATATCTAGCGTTCCACTATCAGGGCAGAAAGAACGAGTTCTCCTATCGCGTTGGCGTGGGCGCAACCATTCCCGCGGCGACTCTGCCCGACGACATCAACGAGCAAGTGACTGCGGCATCCGCCTACGCGCTCGCAGCGGCAATCCGCGGAAACAACAACTTCTGGTTGTGGGATCCTCACACGGTTAGCGTCATCGTGCCCGTTGCATTCGAGCGCTACAAGCCGAGTGGCTTCCTGTGGGGCGCGTACCTAGATACCGGTGCGCTCATCAAGATCGACAACAAGAACCCACGAACTTCCAAGACCGATTTCATCATGCAGATGGCGGCGATGATGGGCTACCAAGCGACCGACTGGCTTCGTGTTGGCTCGCGGTTCAGCCTCGTGCTGATCCCGAAGTTCAAGGAACAGGCCACGCAGCTGGCCGTCGAGCCCTATCTGCGATTCGGTCGCGACAACGCCTTCGGAGCGATTCGCCTCAACATCAATATCGACAACCCCTGGGGCTTTTCGTTTGACGACCGCCAGGTGTGGGGCCTCCGCATCGGCGGCGGCGCGGCGTTCTAACCTTAGCTGCGGGCGCTTCCGACGAAGCAACGCCACCTCGGCGCGGCGATTGGCGATGCTGTCTTCTGTCGCTTGGACTCAGCCGAAGATCGGAAGGTCTTCGCCCGCTAGCGGGAAGGCGGCCTTGTAGTCGTCCGGCACACCCGAGAGGTTGCGCAACGCGCGATGCACGTGGGCGATCGAGAGCCTGGTGCCCTGCGCTGTGTCCGGTGAGCCGGTTGCCTGCAGCGTGACTGGGTCGACGAGCTGTAGCCCGTGGCGATCATCGGTGCCGCCGACGACGCGGTTACCTGGGATGCCAGGGCCCATCATCATCATGCTGCTGATCGGCCAATGATCTTTGCCGTTGCCACTGTTGTATCCGGGCGTGCGACCGAAGTCCGAACCCATCACGATGGCAACCTTGTCCCCAATGCCCATTCGCTCTGCTTCTTGCATCGCGAAGTTCGCGCCGTTCACGAAGTTGATGAGGCGCGGAAGGTGGTTGTCGTCATGGTTGCCGTGGGTGTCGAAGCCGCCGGTGCTCACACTGACGCTGACCGATAAGCCTGCCTGATACGCGGCGAGGGCGACCTGAACCTGACGGTGCAGTTGGTTATCGGAGAAATTCTCCGGCAACGAATCGGACACTCGCTTGAGATCACCTTGCCCGAGTCGAGCAAGCATGAGCTCGTTCTGACCGTCCCAGATGCGCGGGAGGCGCTGCTGCCCCTGAAGCCGCAAGAGCCGAAGCTGCTGCTCCCTCTGAATGATTCCAGGCACGTCGGGGTGGCCGAAGTAGTTGTCTTCCGAGCCTCGCGGATCAGGACGCGAAGGGTAG
>CAYZDM010000763.1:0-1761 GCA_964476875.1 uncultured Sandaracinaceae bacterium
CGCATTTTCGGGGGTCCGACACCGGTCGAAGCATTGGGGCGTTACACCGAGGCGCTTGGGCGACAGCCGGACAACTACGGCGCCTGGTTCTTCGGTCCCTGGCTGCAGACCGACTCGGACAGCCGCATTGCGTCGTTTTTCGAGGACGACGTGCCCACTTCGCTCAATGCGACGTACACGCACTACCTGCCGTGCGGTTCCCAACAGGGAAACGAGGAGGCGCAGCGGGCTCGAACCACCGCCAATCACGACATGGGCGTGGCCATCCACACTTATTTCAATCCGATGATCTGCGTTTCGTACGAGCCAGCGTTCAGCGAATCGGAGGCGGCCGGCGCGCTCCTGAAGCACGCCGACGGTGAGACGTACATCTATGATTACTGCAGCAACCTGACCAACTGCTTCGAAGTCAGCCAGTTCGACTTCGCCGCCGAGAACGGCGTGTCCGCCTACGAGACACTGACCGATGAAGCGATCGAGCACGGATACGATGGCTGGATGGAAGACTTTGGGGAGTACACGCCGCTCGATGCTGTGACGACCGACGAGGTCACTGGGACCGAGTACCACAATCGGTACGGGCGCGATTACCACTGTGGCGCCTATCAGGCGACCGCCGATGCGGGCAAGCCACTGGCGCGCTTCACCCGTTCGGGATGGACCGGCTCGCCGGCGTGTACGCCAATCGTTTGGGGCGGTGACCCAACGACGGGGTACGACTACGACGGGATCCAGTCCTCGATCTATCGAGCGCTCTCGATGGGCACTTCGGGGGTCGGCATCTGGGGTTCCGACATCGGTGGCTTCTTCGCGTTGTTCGGAAAATCTCTCGATGGCCCCATGTTTGAGCGCTGGATTGCGTTCGGCGGGCTCTCCGTCGTGATGCGTAGCCAGCGAAACGGCGTTCAGTTCCCGTCGTATGATCGCCCCCAGCCCTGGGACGAAGACCATCAACCGACTTGGAGGCTCTACTCGAAGCTTCACACACAGCTCTATCCGTATCTCCAAGCCGCCGCGGAGGACTACTACGCGACGGGGCGACCAATCATGCAACACCACGTGCTGACACATCCGACTGATGCGGAAGCCACTGGGCGCGACGATCAGTACATGTTTGGCCCCAGCATTCTCGTGGCGCCGGTGTACATCGAAGATGCGACTGACCGCGCACTCTATTTGCCGGAAGGCACATGGGTCGAGTGGTGGCGTACCGTGGCCTATGGGGAAGAGGGCGGCACTTTCACGCTGGGCGCGGCCGTCCTGCACAATGGGATGCAGGAGCTGAGCGTTGGGGCGCCCCTCACCGAGATTCCCATGTTCGTTCAAGCGGGTGCGATCATCCCGATGCTTTCACCGGACGTCTTCACCCTTGCTGAGTACGGCGACGATCCGGACATCGTCCATGCTTCGGATCGCGATGACTTCCTCCATGTCTTGGCCTTCCCGCGCGGCGAAACCGCTGGGACGTTCTATGACGACGGCAGTTGGTCCAGCGTAGAAGCCGAAGGCACATGGACACTCACCATCGAGAACGACGTGGAACGCACCATCCACCTCGAAGCCACCACCAGCACCCTCACACAACCCTTCGACATCTGCGAAGTCAGCGTCAACGGCACCCCTCTCCCCGAAGAAGACTGGTCCTACGACCCCACCACCAAAGTCCTAGAAGCCACCTACCCCACCACCACCGCCCCCCTAACAGCCACCACCTGCTAAAAAAGGGGTCAGACCCTTTTTCGAAGGGTTAACCCTTCTGAA
>CAYZDM010000764.1:0-1757 GCA_964476875.1 uncultured Sandaracinaceae bacterium
GGCATCGTAGATCCGGTAGCATTCGATGCCGTTTCGCCGGGCCCAGCCCCCCCATTCCTTCTTGTCCTTCGTGATCCGATTGGCGAACATCTGAGCCTTCTCGCTCGGTTTTCGCCAACCCGGCGCCTTCGGGGTGGAACCAGCCGCCACTCCGTGCACAGGAATTTCGACTAGGCGGCACTCGATCGCTCCGTTGTAGAGCACGTGACGGCGGGTCGGTCGCAAGCCCAAGTGTTTGAGGTTGCTGCCGTGCGCTGCGAACACATACGCGGTCCAGCCGTCGAAGCTTCGCTTGAGCGTATCGCCGAGCGCCTGATAGAAAAGGAACAATGTCCCTTCGTCCCCGAGCCGGTGACCGTAGGGTGGATTGCAGACGAGAATTCCGTCCTTGGCTGGCTTCTCTACGTCGGCGAGCTCTTGTACTGCCAGCGATACATGCTGCTCGACACCCGCTGCGGCGAGGTTGTCCCGGACATAGGACAACGCTTTGTCGGACGCATCGCAGCCCACGATCCGTGCGGGACATTCGGCTTTTCGTGCGGTCAGTGCCGCATTGCGTTCCAGCGCATACGCGGCCGCGTCGTGACGCAGCCAACGTTCGAACCCGAAGCCCGCTCGCAGTAGTCCTGGGGCGCAGTTCGTCGCCATCAAGGCCGCTTCGATCAGGAACGTCCCCGACCCGCAGGTCGGATCCATCAAGGTCAGGCCCTTGCGCGCCGCTTGCGGCCACCCGGCCAGGTATAGAATAGCCGCCGCCAAGTTCTCTTTGAGCGGCGCCTTTCCGCCCTCCTGACGGTAGCCCCTCCGATGCAGGCCCTCCCCTGAGAAATCGAGAGCAAGCTCGTGGTGTGTCTCGCCGATGTGCAGATGAAGCCGAATCGCCGGGTCCTTCTTGTCGATGCTGGGACGCGTTCCGGCGTGGTCACGGAAGCTGTCTACGATCGCGTCCTTGGCTCGTTGAACCCAATAATGGGATGGCACTGAGCTCCTCGGCGCTTGAGAGGTCCCGATGGCAAAGGTCTGCTCGGCGTCGAAATGTTCCCACCAGGCCACGCCACGAAGCGCGTCGTACAGTCCGGCGTCGTCCTCGGCATCGAACTCGACGAGTGGTAGCAACACTCTCGACGCCACCCGTGACCAGAGGCACAAGCGATACCCTTCCTGTAGCGTGCCGCGTGCATGAACCGCGGTGGGGCGCACCTGTGAAACTTCCACATCAAGGTTTCGCACCTCTTCTGCGAGTGCGTCCTCGCAACCCTTCGGGCAAGGAAGCACCCACCGAAACTGCTGAGTGGATGTGATGTGCCCTCGCCTACTCCGCCAACAGCAGTTTTGCCGTCTTGTCGACGTCTTCGAGCACTTGCGGCACGTCGTGGAGGCCGCCGGCCCATCCGACGAACGACGCAAACCACACGTTCTGGAGGATTGATGAGATGGTGCGCTCACGCTCGTCGACGTCGCCACCCCACTCGCTCGCGTCCGCGGCCGCTTCGCCTCGGATCGCCGCCATCACGAGTGCCGTGATGAGCGCGTGAAAACTCGCGACACGCTCCGTGATATTCGGGTCCCCCGACGCCAGCGAGCGAACCAGCGCCTTGGCTAGGTTCGGTCGTCGAAGAAGCCCTTTGGTCAACGCGGAAAACACGAAACGTACGCGGGCCTCTGCGTTCTCACCAGGGACGGACTTCTTGCCGATCTTCGCGACGAGCTTCTCGCTCTCTTGCTCGAGGGCAGCAATGAGGATTTCTTCCTTGCTC
>CAYZDM010000765.1:0-1755 GCA_964476875.1 uncultured Sandaracinaceae bacterium
GGCCTGCTCGTTCACATCATTTCGCTTGCCGGGATGTTCCTCACGCTCGACGCTCAACTCTTGGCTGTGCTGCAGCTCTTGGTGTACGCGGGTGCGATCGTCGTGCTTTTCGTCTTCGTCATCATGCTGCTCGGGCCGGCTTCCGAGGTTGAGGCGATTCAGGGACGCGTGGCGATGCGGGCCGTGAGCATCGGGTTGACGATTGCCGTCGTGTTGGCGGTTGCCACCTCGGTCGCGTATTTCGAGGCGCCTTGGGAGGCGGTCCCAGCGGAGTTCGGGACCGTCGAAGGTCTGGGTCGCGCTGTCTATCAGCAAGCGTTGGTCCCCTTCGAGGTCATCTCGCTCACGCTCTTGGTGTCGATCATCGGTGCGATTGCCGTCACGCGGAGCCGGACGGAGTAGGTCGAGATGGGCATCGGCACATACTTGGCGCTCGCCACGGTTCTGTTCGGTATCGGCGCCGTCGGGTTCCTGGTCCGTCGGAACATGCTGATCCAGCTCATGTCGATTGAGCTGATGCTGAACTCGGTTAACGTGTTGTTGCTCGCGTTCAATCGCGCATATCCGGGCAATCACGACGGGCAGGTTTTCGCTTTTTTCGTCATCGCTGTCGCGGCGGCCGAGGCAGCGATGGGCCTCGCCATCCTCATCGCGTACTACCGCATCAAAAAGACTCTCGATACCGACGACGCGACCCTGCTGAAGTATTGAACCCATGCATCTAGAAGCCACTCAGCAGATTTTGCTCCTTTTGATCATCCTGTTCCCATTGGGCGGGGCGATCATTAACGGCCTGCTGGGTCGTTACATGGCCAAGGGTCTCGTTACCCTCGTTGGGGTCGGGTCGGTGGCCGTGTCGTTCGCGTTGGCCGTGGCTTCGTTCGTCGAGTTGTATGGGCTCCGTCACGAAGCCGAGTCCGCCACGCTCGTTTATCAGTTCTACGAGTGGTTTTCGGTGAAGCTGCCCGAGGGCAACGTCGTGCCGGTGAACGTCCGCTTCATGATGGACTCGCTCAGCGGTGTCATGACTCTCATCGTGACCGGCATCGGCGGCCTCATTCACCTCTACAGCATCGGCTACATGGGCGATGACGAGGGCTACTCGCGGTTCATGAGCTACTTGAACCTGTTCATGGCGTCGATGCTGATTCTCGTCCTCGGGAGCAGCGTGCCGGTCATGTTCGTGGGTTGGGAGGGCGTGGGCCTTTGCTCGTACCTGCTGATTGGCTTCTGGTACGAGAACCTCAACTACGCGGGAGCTGGCCGAAAGGCGTTCGTCGTCAACCGGATCGGCGACTTCGGTGTCCTGATCGGCATGTTCATCCTCGTCGGGGTGGCCGGGTCTTTCGAGTTCACCGAGATCAACAGCGCCGCCACGGCGGGTGCGTTCAGCCCCGATTTCCCCATTCGTCTCCTGGGAGTCGCGCCGAGCCTAGCCACCGTCGCCTGCTTGTTTCTGTTCCTCGGGTGCACGGGCAAGAGCGCACAGATCCCGCTCTTCGTTTGGCTTCCGGACGCGATGGCGGGCCCCACACCGGTGTCGGCCCTCATCCACGCTGCCACCATGGTGACGGCTGGGGTCTATCTTTGTTGCCGGCTCTCGCCGCTGTTCATCACCTCGGACGTAGCGATGTCGATCATCGCAGTCACCGGGACTCTCACCGCGCTCCTCGCCGCCTCGATCGCGGTCGTCCAGCGTGAGATGAAAAAGATCCTCGCGTACTCCACCGTCAGCCAGCTTGGCTTCATGTTTGC
>CAYZDM010000766.1:0-1751 GCA_964476875.1 uncultured Sandaracinaceae bacterium
GAACGAGTAGCGAAGCCTCGCGTACACGTTCGTGTTCTCTTTGAGTTGGCCGAAGAAGGTGTAGTCGTAGCGGCCGAACATGAGGTTCGCGCCGACGACAATCGCCAACGGTTCGATGATCTTGTAGGTAATGCGCGGACGGATATACGTGTCGAGTTCGTTCGGCGAAAAGAATACGAACAGCGACAACTCCAAGTTGTCCATGACGAGAAACTGCGTCAGTCGCAGCGTGACGAGGTGACGGAATTCGTCTTGCTCGTAGGCCGGCCACAGGGAGTTGCTCGTCAGCTCGTCGTATTTGAGCGTGTACTCGAGGTAGTACTGGAGCCCCATCTGGAACTTGGGGAAGAGCTCGCGCTCGTAGCCGGCGAGTCCTCGGAATTGGGAGTTCGGAGTCGTGGGACTGGTACCTGCGCGGTCGTCGAACGAATCGTAGAACGCGCCTTCAACATTGATTAGGCCACCACCCAGTGGGGCGCGAACGCTGGCCCCGTAGACCGCAAGCCGCGCGTAGGTTAGCCGAGGGGGATCGGCGGGATCGGGGATCCCAGTGAGCGCGATTGGCTGCGGCCAGTACCCGACGTAGCCGTAGGCCGCGAGCTCCACGGGACCCGCACTGCCGTAGAGACGGCCGTGGATGCTTCCGTTGCGCAGTCGCTTGTCAGGGAATAGTGGCTGAATGGGGCTGAGTGGGGAGCGGTCGCCCTGAATTTCGCCTGTCAGGGGATTGAAGAACGACAGCCGCTCACCGTTGATGAAGCGATCCGGCTCGAAGATCGGAGTCCAGACCAGGTCGAGTCCGACCTTCTTCATCATGAGCGTGGTTTGTACCGAGTTGGAGGGCGCCTTGAGGTACTCGTCGGCGCGTCCGATGAAGAAGGAGTTGAAGTCCTTGGGGAAGAGGTCGTTCAAGAAGAGGAAGTCGCCCGTTCCCCAGGTGAGCACCTGCCGTCCGAATCGCATACTGAACCAGTTGCCGCCGCGAACGAAGATCGATGCGTCTCGAATATCGAACCAGACTCGACCATCGACGCCATCCGCGTACACGTCGCCGCGGAAGCGCGCGCTCGCAATCTCGTGCGTGGCGTCGAGGTTGAGGCGAAAGCGAGCCTCGGCCGCTACGAACTCGTTGGCACTGGCGCTGCTCCGAACAACTCGAGGGGCGATGAGACCTTCGACAAAACCGCCGAGCTGGAAGTCCCAAGCTTTGGCACCGGACTCTCCTTCGCTTTCCTCTTCCCAATCGTCGAATTCGTCCCAGTCGTCACCACCCGCATCCGGGATCTCGTCCGCGGGCTCGACGTCTCCAGCCAGCTCTTCCGGGGTCCTGGCACTTTCCGATGCATTGTTTGGGCCTTCGGCGTCGGCCTGCAACGTCTCTTCCGCCCTGGGTTCTGCGGGCGCTTCGCCCGCGCCCTCGGTAGATGGGCCTGCGTCCGGTTCTCCGGCGCCCTCCTCCACTGTGGCTGCCGCGGCGCCTTCAACATCTTGAGCAAAGGCGCCCGAGGCGAAGGCAAGCGCCGCGAACACCGCTGCGGCCACCGACAAGCACCTCAGTGATGGGACGCCACCACGGCACTGCTTCGTCGTACAAATCGTCTGTTTCATCGAGCTACTCCCTCACTCGCATTGTCGAACGGACTCAGCGGAGCCACTTCTGCGGTGGATTGCGCAGCGATCCTTCGACGAAGATGTCGTCAGATATCCCCATGTCGTAGTGAACGTTGCTGACGTCGCTCAGGGTGTACCCA
>CAYZDM010000767.1:0-1750 GCA_964476875.1 uncultured Sandaracinaceae bacterium
TTGTCGCTTCATGCGACCACATCCGGTGATGCATGGCGGGGGCGAAGAAGACGGTGCCCCGCGCGCAAGCCAGGGTGGCCAGGACCGCGTCGTTGGCTTGCCCGCTCGCCGCGCGCGCCATCAGATTCATCGTGGCAGGGGCGACCACCACCGCATCGGCCCATTCTCCGAGCTCGACGTGCACCTCCCCGGCATAGTCCGGCGCCCAGAGGTCGGTGACGGCTGGCTTCCCCGTGAGACCCGCAAATGTAATCGGGCCCACAAAATGGGTGGCCGCCTCGGTCATCACGACCCGGACCTCGGCGCCGCGTCGCATGAGTTCACGAACGAGCTGGACCGCCTTGAATGCGGCGATTCCGCCGCCCAATCCAACGACGATACGCTTTCCCTGGAGGGACATCTTCGGCGCAGTCTAGCAGGGGCGGGGGCATTTGCGACGTCCGTTCTGCATCTATCCGGACTGAACGGAAGGCAGGTACTGATCCACCGACCCCGACTCGAATGGGGCTGTGAAGGCGAGGCTCAGTGAGCCGGAACGCCAGGGGCGGGGAACTGGTCGCAGAGATCTTTGATCTCCCCGGCGACTCTCGACGCCAGCGCCTCGTTCTCGATGTCGTCGACGATATCAGCCATCCAGTTGCCCAGACGCTTCATTTCGTCGGCGCCCATCCCGCGGCTCGTGATGGCGGGCGTGCCCAAACGGACGCCGCTCGGGTCGAACGGCTTGCGCGTATCGAATGGAACGGAGTTGTAGTTCGCGACCATGCCGGCGCGGTCGAGCGCCTGTGCGGCGACTTTGCCGGGCACGTCCTTGCTGGTGAGGTCGATCAGAATCAGATGGTTGTCGCTCCCGCCGGTGACGAGGTCGAAGCCGCGGGACATGAGCGTTGCGGCCAACACGCGCGAGTTGTCGACGATCGCGTGGGAGTAGGCCTTGAACTCGTCGGTGTTTGCGAGCTTGGCCGCGATGGCGATGCCAGCGGTGGTTCCGTTGTGGGGGCCGCCTTGGAGGCCCGGAAAAACAGAGCGATCGATCGCCTTCTTGTGCTTGGCGTCGCACATGATCATGCCGCCGCGTGGGCCACGGAGGGTCTTGTGGGTCGTGCTGCTGATCACCTCGGCGTGACCGACCGGGGAAGGGTGCGCGCCACCGGCGACGAGCCCGGAGATGTGCGCGATGTCGGCAACCAGAATGGCGCCGACCTCTTGCGCGATTTCCGCGAACTTTGCGAAGTCGATCACGCGTGGGTAGGCGGTGGCGCCGCAGAAGAGGAGCTTCGGCTTGTGCTCACGGGCGAGCGAAGCCACTTCGTCGAAATCGATGAGATTGTCCTCGCGACGTACGCCGTACTGAATCGCGTTGAAGTACTTGCCGGAGATCGAGACCTTCCAGCCGTGCGTCAGGTGACCGCCGCTGGGGAGGCCCATGCCCATGACAGTGTCACCGGCGTCGCAGAACGCGAAGTACACGGCGAGGTTCGCCGGCGAGCCGGAGTAGGGCTGCACGTTGGCGTGGTCGACTCCGAACAGGCTCTTGATGCGGTCGATCGCCAGTTGCTCGACCGTGTCGATGTTCTGCTGCCCCTCATAGTATCGCTTGCCGGCATAGCCCTCTGAATACTTATTGTTCAGGATGCTGCCACAGGCCTCTTGAACGGCTCTGCTCGCGTAGTTCTCGCTCGGAATGAGGCGCAGCTTGTCGTGCTGTCGCTTCTCTTCATCGGCGATGCATTGAGCGATTTCGGGGTCG
>CAYZDM010000768.1:0-1749 GCA_964476875.1 uncultured Sandaracinaceae bacterium
AGACGGGGCTGACAGGCGCCGAAAGCTCCACGTTCTTTCTCCCGCGATTGCTAGGTCTTCGAAAGGCGCTTGAGCTCGTGCTCCTGAACCCAAGATTGACTGCGGACGAGGCGCTCGAATGGGGACTCATTAACCGAGTGATTCCAACAGCTTCTCTCGATTCAGAGGCCATGCGCATCGCCACGGAGCTAGCCAACGCACCCACCGCCGCGGTCGGCGTCGCAAAGAACCTCCTCAACCAGGCGGCGGGCATGGACAGACTCGACGTGCACCTCGACGCAGAGCTCACCGAGCTCGCACGCATCGCAGACGGTCCCAACTTCGCCGAAGGCTTGAAAGCGTTCTTCGACAAGCGCCCACCGAAATTTGAAAGCGAGTAATTGCGTGCATGAGTACTCCATCGTTGCTTCCCTGATCGATCGCGTTCAGCAAGAGGCCGCAGCCCATGGTGGCTCGCGTGTTCATCGCTTGCACGTGAAGATCGGTGAGTTGTCGGGCGTGGAGTTGGACCTATTGAAGACCGCGTTCGACACTTTTCGCGAACGCACGATCTGCGAGGGTGCGGAGCTCGCGATCGAACCCGTCGCGGCATCGTGGGCCTGTCCTTCATGCAAACGTCCCGTCGTGCGCGGAGAGATCCTTCGGTGCGACACCTGCGGACGACCTGCGCGCATGGTCGAAGGCGACGAGATTATTCTGCAACGAATTGAAATGGAGGCCCCCGATGTGTGAGACCTGCGGATGCGGTGACCCGGAAATCGTACCGATCGAGGTGCAAGAGCGAATCCTCTCGGACAACGATGCTCAGGCCGGGCATAACCGAAGTCATTTCGGTGGCTTAGGCCTGCTGGCGATCAACCTGATGGGGTCGCCTGGAGCGGGGAAGACCGCGGTGCTGGAAGCCACCGCGAAGTCGGCGGGAGGGCGCCTCAAGCTGGGCGCGGTGAGCGGTGATCTAGCCACCGAGCGCGACGCTGACCGGCTGAACGCCGCGGGGATCGTCTCCTCCACGATCACCACAGGGTCGGCGTGTCATCTAGACGCACGTTTGGTTCACCGCGCGTTGCATGATTTCCCCTCCACCGACCGTGACATCTTCTTCATCGAGAATGTCGGCAACCTGGTCTGCCCAGCGATCTACGACCTGGGGCAAGCGGCAAACGTCGTCACGCTGTCGGTGACCGAAGGCGAGGACAAGCCACTCAAATATCCGGTGATGTTCCAGAAGGCGGACCTCGTCCTGCTCACCAAGATGGATTTGATTCCGCATCTCGATTTCGATGTTGCAGCGGTCGAGGACGCCCTGTCGCGCGTGATGCCTGAGGCGGCTTTGTTGAAGGTGTCCGCCAAGACGGGCGAAGGCATCGACGCCTGGTTGGAGTGGCTCGAGGCGCGACGCCCAGAGGCGGTTGAGCGTCCGACCGAGGGGCACCACCATGAGCACCACTAGCCTTTTCGTGTCCTTGGCGCTGGGCGCTATCACCATAGGCTCATTGCATTCTTTGGCACCAGACCATTGGGTCCCGATCGCCGCGGTCTCGCGCGCCAGAAACTGGTCGAGAGCTCGAGCGGCGCGCGTGGCCTTCATCTGCGGCCTCGGACACGTGACGGTCTCGGTGCTCCTCGGGCTTCTCGCCTTGATGTTCGGCGAGCAGCTTTTCCGGTCGCTCGGCGAGCAGATGGTCTCGGTCGCAGGTTTGCTCCTGATCGGCTTTGGAGTCGCGTACGCCGTCTGGGGGCTCCGAGGCG
>CAYZDM010000769.1:0-1747 GCA_964476875.1 uncultured Sandaracinaceae bacterium
CGCGTCAGGCTGTAGCCGGTTCGCGAGGTAGTCAGAGATCGCGTAGATCGTCGGGACACCTCGTCGCTGCAGGTAGCGTTCGCCGGCCTGTTCCGTACTGGCGCCGAGTTCGAGGACGATTGGTTCCGGAGTGTCCGTCAGCATCATCGTCACGGTCGCCTGAGGTTCGGTGAGCCCCGCCCTCGCGGCCGATGTCTCCTCAGTCGCAAAATCCGACGCCGTCAGTCGGGCGGCCGTCGACAAGCTTCCAGTCACCTGCTTGGGGTCGAAATCGCCCAGGGCTTTCTGACCTTCCAACGCGGTCCAGCCATCGGCTTCCCTTTGAAATTCGAAGGTTCCGTTGGGGCTCTCAAACCGAATGCTTTGCACGTCGCCTGGCTCGACCCTCACGACCATTCGATCTCGCCAGGCCTTGAGCTCTCGATCGAACGCGTAGCGCAGCGAACCACTGGCGCCGAAGACTTCGACCAGATCGTCTATCCGCAGCATCGTCACGCCGTCGCCGTACTTGCCGATGATGAGATGGGCGAGCGTGTCATCGCCGGCCTTCGCGAGCACCTGGACGGCGCTCGCATCGTCGACCTGTAGTTGCGCGTAGCTCTCGGGTTGGGTGGCCACGACTCGTGCGATGTGTAGATCCGAAAGTCGATCGAGCGCCGACTCGATGTTGTTCTTGTCCGCAATGGCGTTCACCGGTTCGGTCACACGCCAGACTCCGTCGACTTTGGATAGGACAACCGGCTCATTTTCCGGCCTAGTGACTTCGATCGAAGTGATGGCCTCTTTGTCGATCTCGATCGAGGGAGGCTCCGTTGAGCCGGTCGGGCGATTGTCCCTGCTATTCACCGCCCACACTGTCACGCCGAGGAGTACGAAGAACGCCACTCCGCCGATCGCGATACGGTTTTTTCGCCATTCCATTGCGAGCTTCCCCTTGCCTAGAGTTTGAGGGTTTTCTTCTTGTTCGAGCGTTGCCGCCACCGGAAAAGCCCGAACAACGCGACGAGAAACGGAATCCCCAGGGTGTTGACCCAGCGATACGCGCGCTTCTTCGCGTCCCAAGACTCGATCGCAGCCGTTCGCTCGTCGAGCGCTGATTCGACAGCGGCTTCGTCACCCTCTTCGGCGGCCGCGCGCGCCGTGTTTTCGGCGGCCAGCACCGAGTCCGGAACGGCGAGCGCTGGCTCTTCCACTGTCTTGGCGCGGATCGCGATCAAATCTGAATCTGCCGCCAGCCAGTCCACCGCGTTGAGGGCCAGCGCCAGCGCAGCATTCATCTGAACATCGCCCTGCTGAGACGGCGGAGGCATGAAGGCGTCTTCGAGGAATGTGCTCGTTCCAGAGACCAGCACCCTCACTTGGCCTTCCGCCACGGGTGGAGCCTGGATTGGGTTTGGAGTGTCCTCGTTCATCGGCGCCACATACGCGGAGGGCAGTTTGCCCTCGATCGCAATCATCAAGTTGAATGGGCCCGCGTCCGAGGTCATCTGCCAATCCCGCGGGTTGCGAGGCTCGAGGGAGATGGACGGACCGGATATCGTCCATGAGTCCTGGGACGAGTTCGCGAGCACCGTCAGCTCTACGTCGGGCGGTAGGTCAGTGGTTTCGAGCGGCGCGACGAACGGAAGCATTGGTGACGCCAGCCGGAACATGACGGGGTGCTGCAGCTGCGCCTCGGTGAGCTGGAGTACGGGGATTGGCGGGTAGGGTACCAGGACCTGCAGACCCATCGGCCCGCGCATCGGTG
>CAYZDM010000770.1:0-1745 GCA_964476875.1 uncultured Sandaracinaceae bacterium
AGTTCCCTGAACTTGAAAACGCAATGCTGTACATGGCGTTCAGCAGTCGCAACGGCGCGCTCAATCCAGATGGGCGAGATCGGATTTGGTTTCTCAACTACTACCTGCCCGACCTCAGCAAGCCCCCAGAAACCGAACTCCGGTTTGTCTCCGTGGGTGCATACGAATCCGGGATTTTAGCTTCTATCGATCAGAGTAACCAGGTTTTGGAATGCGGGCCGGGCGCCCCTATCGAGCCCCTCGACTCACGCGCGGCGGTGCACGACGCGGTGACGCGCTTCGAATCACTCGTTCCGGACGTCCAGCTGGGCGACGGCAACAACCTCTACCTCGATCAGTGGAACTCATGCATTGATGGGCCTGAACTGCCAGCGCGAAACCTAGTGCGATTCGCTCGTGCCGGAGGCACTAGCGTTTTTGCGTACTACGACGACGATGGTGAATTCGTGAAGATCGATGGGCCGTGCGTATCCACTTCGGGGCTTCGCTGCGACTGAGCGGTTCGAAGAAAGTTCCTGCCGATCCCCTGAGGAGGGTTACCGAAGATCTGACCCAGCCTGAGCACAAACTACGATCATCACCCAACCTGTTGGCGTAGGTGCTCCCTAGGCGCGGCCCTCGATTCGGGGATACCTGTTGCAAAAAGAAAAGCCCGGCCGAAGCCAGGCTTTTCGCTGGTGACCCCAGCGATGCGAAGTTGGAACCAATTTTCCGCTTTTATTGAAGAGTGGGACGACCTTCGGGTGGCCGCATGATGAGCTTCGACGACGGTAATCCATGCACGGTTGCGCGCACTGCGCGAGGCCAAGGCGCATGCCGAGCGGTCGGCAACGCACGTCAGGGTCCGAGCTCTGTCCGCTGGGTCGCCTTCGCGATCGTCGCGGCTCACGTTTCGCGGGCGGACAACGTTTTGAGGAACGGCAAGACCGTATCCGTGCTTCGTGGAACGCGCATAGTGCTCTCCGTTTCCAAAACGGAGAACTATCGGATATGGTTTCTCGATACTTGTCGGGCAGCTTAGAAAGAAGATGGTTCGTGCGATATCTATTAGCTTTGGCTGTGAGCGCCACGCTCATGTTCGGTTGTGGCGACGGAGGCGACATGGGTGACGCGGGCTCAGGCGGCTCCGCGGGTGCGGGTGCGGGTGGGACGAGTGGGGCTGGAGGCGAGGGCTGCGGCTCCACTCCTGGAGGGTGTTGCGAGGTCGACGAGGACTGCACCGTCTCGGGCGTAGCTCAGATCTGCATGGGCGATGTATGCGTCTGCGACACGCCGAGCGGTTATTGCGACAGCTGCGTGACTGATGAAGGCTGCCTGAGCGAAGGCTTCGTCTGCTTGGCGGACACCGAAGGACTCCTCGGCTGTTTCGACACATCCTCCGACGAGTGCATCGGTGGATCACTCGAGGACTACTGCGCCGGGCCGTGCCGATCGTTCGATGAGGCGCTGGCAGCTGCCAACGCCCTCGAGGAGCAGGACGTGCCCTTCTGCGACGATGGGACGCTCTGGCGTTCGTACAGCGGCGTCGGCACGTGCGATGACTTCCGCTGGGTCATGTTGCGGCCTTCCTTGGACAGTCGCATCGAGTTCTTTGACGCCGCGGGCACGATGGTTGCGGCGGAGTACTGGACCGATTGCGACTGCTTTTGTGACAATACGTCCTTCTTCAAGTCGTACGGCCCAGTGCCCAACTGCGAGCGCGTGATCGGGACCCTTCGGCGGGACTGCCTTGACCACGTCATCGT
>CAYZDM010000771.1:0-1744 GCA_964476875.1 uncultured Sandaracinaceae bacterium
GGAGCTGCTTCAGGAACTCGTGGAACTCTTGCTGCTCCTCTTCGAGCCGTTGCAGGGCTTGTTCGCGGTACTCATCGAAGGCAGAGTTGCCACTCCCGCCGTGCCAGTGGGCGCGGGTTGTGCGCGAACGGCGATGCGACATCCGGCCGCCGCAGGCATGCCAACGATGCGAGCCGAGCCGTCCGCTGCTGATGAGAAAGGCCAGCAGCGCGAGGCCAACCGGCCAGAACACTACAAATGAAAGCACAAGGAGGGCGACCCAAACGGGCTTTCCCATATCGTCCAGCGTTGTGACCATTTGTGTCATTTCTGTGCTCCTTTTCGGTGGGTTGTCGAATGTAAATGTTCTTCACATTCACATATGGGACCGACGAGGTGAACTGTCAAGGACGGCGCGATTGGGTGGGGCGGCGAACCCTATTTCGAGATCCCGAGGCCGTCCAAGTAGACCAGCGTGGCGGCCTCCAACAGCTCCGAGGGGGACATCGGGATGGTGCGTCGCGACCCGTCGCCCCGCGAATAGAGCGCGGCGATGCCGTGCGCGATCGAGAACAAGTGGAGCGCCATCATCATAGGTGGCGGTCGCTGGATGGTTTTCGCGCCGTTGGAGATCGCTTTGCAGGCTTCGAGGAGCACATTGAAAGCGCGGTCTTCGGCTGCCTTTACTTCGGGAGCTTCGGAGGGCGCGAGACCGGATTCGAACATCGTGGAAAACAGAGCAGGCTCGCGTCGCGCGAAGTCGATGTAGGCTTGGCCAATACGTTCGACCTTCGCGACGGGGTTGGGGGTTCCATCCTTGGCCGCCGCGCTCAAGTCAGTCGCGAGTGCCTCGAACCCTCGCTTTGCGATGTCCGCCATCAGTGCATCGCGGTCGCGGAAGTGCCGATAGGGTGCCGCAGGACTCACGCCCGCCCCCCGCGCGGCGTCCGCAAACGTGAAGCCGGCCGGACCCTTCTCCGAAATGAGCTCGAGCGCGGCATCGATCAACGCCTCGCGAAGATTCCCGTGGTGATACCCACGTCTCTCCCGTGAGGGAGGTCTCCGCTTTTGACGGCCCATACACTGTGTTTAGCGCCTATTGGCGAAGGGTGAAACTTTGAGATCCGCCCTAGGCTTCGATCACGGCCACCACCGGTCGATCTGAAGCCCGCATCGAAGCCAGCACGACCTTATCGAAACGGTCGGTTTCCTCGAGCGCGATGCGGGCAGCCTCACGCGCAAGCTCTTCTCTTTGTGCGTCGTCCACCATGTTGATGACCGGAATCACCGTTCGTCCCGCCGAGCCCTGGAGCAATCCCGAATCGCTCGTCATGAGCCGCGCCATGTGTCGTGGCTCGATAAGTGCGCCGGGCTGCAAACCGGTCACGGTCGCGAGGCGGTCGAGTCGGTGCGCGATCTGGTCCGACAGGGGCTTCCCCAACGCCTGCGCGGACGTCAGGCAGAGGATGGTAGTGCAATCTGGTGGGAGCACCGGTTCTCCCTCTCTTGGCGCCTTGATGAATCGCATGCGCGCCCCGTCGGCCTTCACGAAAGTCGCTTCGCGCATGGTCTCTTCGTGCAGTCGTGACACGAGCTGGGGCGCGATGCCGGCGTAGCGGGTCGGCTTGTCGGAGCTCGCTGCGAAGCCGAGCCGTTTGGATTCGGTGAGCTGCGCCAGTCGCGCGGGCAGCTCCGACTCCTGAGCGATCACGGAGGTCAACCCCAAGTGCTCCGGAAAGTGTGCTGTGAACACGGTAGCCGTAAG
>CAYZDM010000772.1:0-1741 GCA_964476875.1 uncultured Sandaracinaceae bacterium
AAAAGCTTCTATGGCTTCGCCGTTGGCGCGATCTTGGCGGGTGTGATCGGCACCGGTCTCTATCCCGTGTTCGGACCCCGGGTGTGGTGCCGCAACTTCTGCCCGATGGCTGCCGTCCTGGGTTGGGTGCAAAAGATCGGCCGCTATCGCATCAAGGTGAAGCCCGGCATGTGTATCTCGTGCGGCAACTGCAGCACCTATTGCGAGATGGGGATAGACGTTCGCTCGTACGCGCAGTCCGACGAGAGTTTCACTCGGGCCTCCTGCGTGGGTTGCGGGATGTGCGCGCACATGTGTCCGCGCGGGGTGCTCAAGCTCGAGAACACCTGGGATCGTCAGGACGACAAAGAGCGACAGAAGCTCTCTGTGGTCGATTTCTGAGCGTCAGGCGAGGGCTTGCGTCCACGCAGCCGTGGCCTCGTCCGAGAACAACACAAACCGAATCTCTTCGAGGTCCCATGCCTGCCCCTGGACTACACTCGCGGAAATGGCGGCCGCTTGGTCCATAGGATACCCGTAGACGCCACAGGAGACGGCGGGGAATGCGATCGAACGAAGGCCGTGGAGAACGGCGAGTTCGATGGATGAGCGGAACGCGGAGGCCAAGAGGGCGGCGTCCTGGTCGCTTCCACTATAGACAGGGCCGACGGTGTGTATGACGTAGCGGGCCGGCAGGTCGAAGCCGGGGGTGATGCGGGCCTCGCCAGTAGGGCAGCGGATTCCGGGAGTGACCTCGGGGACTGCGCGGCACGCCTCGAGGAGTGACGGGCCAGCGGCGCGATGGATGGCACCGTCGACTCCGCCGCCGCCGAGCATCCTCCGATTCGCGGCATTGACGATGGCGTCTGAGCCGTCTTTGGTCAGATCCCCCCGAAGGACGCCGACTTTGGCGTTCACGTCGCGTCCTCGTCCGGGGGGTCTTCAGGCGCGGGCTTTCCCATGAGTTCCTCGAAGGCAACGGGCCCGAGCGATTTAACCATCAGCCGGTCGAGACGATCTTCGAGTGAATGGCGGTGAATGAGCGAATCGTAGAGGAAAGCGATGCCCATCCCGCCGGGCCTGGTCTCGCTGGCCTCAGCCGCATCGACGACCCAGCGGACCACCCCGCGCAGGCCGATCGGCTCTCCCAGGTCGGGCGCACGAATTGTGAAGGACAGCAGTGTCCCGATGGGGAGTGGGCGATCGGTCCGAATGAAGGTCCCACCTCGACTGAGGTTGTGTGTGTAATCTGACAATAAGGCGTTGAGCCGGTCGTATTCGACTGGCATTTCGAGCGCCACTCGGCCAGATTCTCGACGTTCGCGACCTCCCTCAGACATTCCCCGTAGCAGAGCCTAGGAGCCGCTGGACTCCTCGGCAACATAAGGTCGCTTGACGTCCAAAGAGCCTCTGCCTAACCTACGAGACCCATTTAACCCGGACGTTCCGCATCTGCGTTGAGCTTCTTTCGCGCGCGAGGATTGCGCATGACTGACATCGATTCTAAAACAAGTGAGACCTCAACGGAGGAGGTGGAGCCTGTGGAATCGCAAGCCCCCAATTCTTCCTCCAATGAAACCGCCACCGCCACCGTGACTCTGAGAGCCGCCGCCCAAGAAGCCACCCAGATCTACAGAGACCTGGCCAAAGCCCGACCCGATGCCTTCTTGCCCGACCTGGCCATGAGTCTGAACAACCTCGGCAACAGGCTCAGCGAACTGGGCCGCCGCGAGGAGGCGCTGGACGCCGCCCAAGAAGCCAC
>CAYZDM010000773.1:0-1738 GCA_964476875.1 uncultured Sandaracinaceae bacterium
CCCGCCACAGGCCGGGATCCTTTGCGTGTCGAGTGCGAGCCCAAGTTCGCCAGCGTGGCGCGCCCGCGGGAACTGTGAGCTCTATGCCTCCACTGACCTGCCCATCTGGCCCGATGAAGTGCACCCACAGGAACTTGTCGTCGTCGGATTCGTTGCTGGCTTCGACGAACGCGTAAACGTGCGCCTCATCGTGCGTGAACACGGATGACGGCGCGACCGGTTCGCGATGCTCGATGCTGGGCGCTGTGATCAAACGCCGAATCGCGACGCCATCCAATTCGTACAAACTCGGGCTCGCGCTTTCACCAGTGGCTCCGTCGCCGATGCCTCCGAGATGAATCTCGGCGAGTTCGGGAACCGCCACCTCTTCCCTCTCCTTCTCTTGGGCAGGTTCGGAATGTGGCGGTGGCAGCGTCGAGGCCAAGGTGGTGGTCACCGGCTCCGCTGGCTCGGCGACCAGCGGCTCGGTTCGTGTCGTTTCGCTACACCCCGCTGCCGTCAGCAAGGCCAGAACGAAGAGAACGTTAACTCTGTGTGTGATGATCATGGAACCTCCTGCGCCGTCACAGAGCACAAGGCATGCCAATGGGATCCCCCATGTTTAGAGGGGACCGGCGAGGATCAACGTGTCAGACGAGACGCGTCCGTGTGTCAGGGACCACGCCGCATGTCGCCGGTGAGCTCGGGCGGGTTCCCAAACGCCGGGAACGAGTCGGCACCACGTACTTGCTGGAATTGCTCTATCGCCCAGTGCACGGAGGGAAACGCCAGCTCTGCGGAGGGCAACTGGTCGAAGGTGAACAGACCCACCTCCTCGCTTTCAGGTCCCGCCGAAACGTCGGGCGACAGCAGACGCGCGCGATAGAAGAGCTGCAACTGACTGATGTGACGCAGGCTGTACACCGCCAGCAGATCGATGATCGCCAACTTGGCGTACGCCTCCTCCCAGGCCTCTCGCGTGGCACCCTCCTCCGGACTTTCGCCCAGCTCCATGAAACCAGCAGGCAAGGTCCAGTAGCCGAGTCGAGGCTCGATCGCGCGCTTGCACATCAGAAGCTTGTCCTCCCAGGTCGCCACAACCCCAACGACTACCTTGGGGTTCTCGTAGGCGATGTACTCGCAGTCGGGACACACCAAACGCTGACGATTGTCACCCGCCGGGACCTTTCGAATGCGTGGGCCTTTGTCTCGCTCCGTCATGCGCGTGCTGACCGGTTCGTACCATGGGGCCCGCGCCATGGCTATGGCGTGTCGCCTCGAGCGCCTTAGACTCGCTCGATGGAATCGCCCCCTCGCCTCGACCGACCGCAGCTCTTCGGCGTGTTTCGTCAGCTGAAGCACGGCGTGGCCCTCGTCTGGACGACGAGTCGCTGGCTGAGCTTCGCCCTGGGGTTTCTGAGTTTGGTCGCGGGCGTGCTTCCGGCGGGCGCCGCCTGGGTCGGCAAGTTGATCGTGGACGCAGTGGTCCGGGCAGCGGAGACCGGTGCCACTGCGGATCAAAGCGCCGCGTTGAAATGGGTCATCGTCGAGCTGCTAATCGTCGCCGTCCTAGCGGGCGCACAGAAGGGGCTAAGCACCTGTCAACAACTGTTGCGCGCGCTCCTGGGTCAGCGCGTCAACGAAATGATTCTCGAGAAGGCGCTCACCCTCGACTTGGCGGCGTTTGAAGATTCCGAGCTGTACGATCGCATGACCCGCGCACACCGAGAAGCCTCGCAACGGCCGCTCAGCCTGGTGA
>CAYZDM010000774.1:0-1729 GCA_964476875.1 uncultured Sandaracinaceae bacterium
CTCGACGAGCCCTTCTCGGGGTTGGATCCGGTCAACGTGGCGCTGGTCACCGATCTGATAGAAGAGCGACGCGCCGAGGGCCGAACGACAGTGCTGTCGACCCACATGATGCACCAAGTCGAAGCGCTTTGTGATCGCGTCGCGCTCATCCATCGTGGCCGGCTCATCGTGTACGGCGAACTCGATGAGATCCGACAGCGGTATTCGCCGCACGAAGTGGTTGTTTGGACGGGCACCGACCTGGCCTCGGTCGGGGTGCGGGCGACGCTCCACAAGACCGGAGGCTGGCGCGTCGAGCTGCCACCGAGCGCGACTCCGGCAGGCTACCTCCATGAGCTCGTCCGCAACGGCGTGCTGATCGATCGCTACGAACCTCTGATCGCGCGAATGGACGAGATCTTCGTCAGTCTCGTCGGCGGAGATCGTTGAGCCATGCGTCTCTCCCGCATCGCCGCCGTGGCCCGCTTCGAGTTCCTCGCCGTCGTCAAGAGGTGGTCGTATTTGATCGCCACGTTCGGTCTACCGATCTTCCTGGCTCTGGTGTCGGGCACCGTCCTAGGCGCGCAAACGTACTTCCTGACGCAGCGCGCGGAAGAGAGCTCGGAGTTCGGGCTGGTCGACGAGGCGGGGATCGTCGACCGAACTGCCTTCGAAGACCGTGACGGCAAGCTCGTGTGGACCGTCAACTCCAATGATGTCGTGCTCTACGAAAGTCGGGACTCGGCTATCCAAGACCTCGAGTCCGGCCAGCTTCGTTCGCTGTACGTGGTGGAGAAGCAGTACCTCGAGAAAGGTGAGGTGCGCGCCATTCAGTCCGAGAAGACGCCACTTCTGAGCATGCGCGGGACGACGATCGAACCGTTGCTCCGCTCCCTTCTGAGGCGATCATTGGTCGAGGGGCACCTCGATAGCGACCTACAAGAACGGGTGCTTTCCCCCGCGTACTTCGTTCGCAGCCGCCTCGGCCCGGAAGGCGACGAAGTCACGGAGGTCGATGAAGTCCTTGATCTCCTCGTGCGCACGACCATCCCTCTTTTCTTGGGGATTCTGCTGCTCACGGCCCTGCTGAGCGCCTCCGGCTACTTGGTGCAGACGGTCTCGACCGACAAAGAGAGCAAGATCGTCGAGGTGCTCCTGTCGTCGGTGACACCAGAAGAAATTCTGGCGGGCAAACTGTTCGGCCTAGGTGCCGCCGGACTGGTTCAGTTTGCCGTGTGGTCGTCGATGGTGGTGGCGCTTGCGCTCACCGCGTCTGCCGCCCTTGCCTCGGTCGTCTCGATCCCCTGGGGAGCCCTCGCGGTCGCACCTCTCTTGTTCATTCTGGGCTACCTGTTCCTCGGCAGCCTGATGTTGGCGACCGCGGCCCTCGGCGCCAATGCCGCTGAGAGCCAGAAACTCACCATGGGCTGGGCGATGCTCGCCATTCTTCCGCTGATGGTGCTCGTCATTCTCCTCGACGACCCCAACGGCGCGCTCGGCCAAGCGATGACCTGGATTCCCTTCACATCCCCTCTGACCGTCATCATCCGTCTCGCGGTCGACTCCTCGGGGATTGCTTGGTGGGAGGTCTCCGGCTCGATGCTCGTCCTAGTCCTTGCGACTTGGGCATCCATTCGCGTCGGCGCCCGACTGTTCCGCGTCGGCTTCCTCCTGACCGGCGCGCGCCCCTCACTCGCGGAACTCTGGCGCCAGGCACGCTGAGCGGCCGCATGCCGCTTAACCCCTGCAA
>CAYZDM010000775.1:0-1724 GCA_964476875.1 uncultured Sandaracinaceae bacterium
GGGCGCGAATCAGTGTCTTTGCGAGCATGCCCCGATCTCTAAGGCCCTCCTTTGCTCACTGCAAGAGCCGTGGGCGAGGCCGCAAAGCGAACACTCGTTTGCCTCCGCCCCCAACGGCGACGCAGCCTTCCGGCCACCTTTGCAAGCCGCCCCGTCCGTCGAACCCCCGCATCGCGCTCCCACGCGCCCCGGCGAAATTAACCCTTCGAAAAAGGCGACTGTCCCCTTTTTTGCGCGGTGGATAGGGCTACTAGGCCGGCTTGGGCTTTGTTGACGGTTTCTTCGTATTCTTTGTCGGGATCGCTGGCTTCTACGATGCCGGCACCGGCTTGGAGCCACATTTCGTCGTTGTGGGCGACGACGGTGCGGATGGCGATAGCGACGTCCATGTTGCCGTCGAAGCCGATGTAGCCGACTGCACCGCCGTAGACGCCGCGGCGTTCGGGTTCGAGCTCTTCAATGATCTGCATGGCGCGGACCTTGGGGGCGCCGCTCAGGGTGCCGGCCGGGAACGTCGCCCGAAGAACATCGAGCGCGTCGCGGCCGGGTGCGAGATCGCCCACGACGTTGGAGACGATGTGCATGACGTGCGAGTAGCGTTCGACCAGCATTTCGTCGGTGAGGCGGACCGTGCCTGCCTTGCTGATTCGGCCGACGTCGTTGCGGCCGAGGTCGACCAACATGACGTGCTCGGCGCGTTCCTTCGGGTCCGCGAGGAGCTCCTCTTCGATCGCGAGGTCTTCTGCCTCGGTGCTGCCACGGTGCCGTGTGCCCGCAAGTGGACGGACGTACGCTCGGCCGTCCTCCAATCGCACGAGGGTTTCGGGGCTGGCGCCCGCCACGATGCGGTCATCCAGTCGAAGGAAGTACATGTAGGGACTCGGATTGATGATTCGCATGGCGCGGTAGACATCGAACACGTCCGTATCGCCAAGCGGCACTCGAAAACGCTGAGACAAGACCACTTGGAAAATGTCGCCGGCGCGGATGTATTCCTTCGCCTGCTCCACTGCCGCACAGAAGCTCGGTCGGTCGAACGAGGATGGCGGCAGCGCCAGGTCACCACCCGAGACGGGCGGATGAAGCCGTCGCGGGAGCACCGGAGCGTCCAGACGTGAGAGCGCTCGTTCGATCCGCGCGGTCGCAGCCGCGTAGGCTGCATTGGAATCCCTCTCGACCCGCGCCGGGACGACCACGCGCAGGGTGCCCCGAACGTTGTCGAAGATCAGAACGGTGCCGCCCACCGCGAAGCAGAACTCCCAATCGTCCTCTCGGTTCAAGGCCTCGCCGACGGTCGGCTCGAACGTGCGCACTGCGTCGTAGCTGGTGTAACCGACAGCGCCGCCCCAGAACCGCGGGAGCCAATCGACTTCAGATGGCGGCTTCCACTCTGCGAGTGTCTCGCGCAGTCGATCCCAAGGGTCGACACCGAGTTCCTGTTCAACGCTTCCGCCGACGATGCGCTCGAACTTGTCCGACACCCCGCGCACGATCACTTCGGGTTCGAAACCAACGAAGCTGTATTGGGCCCACTTCTCGCCACCGACGACGCTCTCGAGCAGGTAGCTGCCTGCGCCCTGGCCGAGCGTCGCGCACGCGAGGACGGGCGTCAGGCGATCGGCGATGACCTCGCGGTACACCGGGACCACCGTAGCGCCCCGACTGAGGCGTTCGAACTCGTCGGAGCTTGGGAAATAGTCGCTCACCGCACTCCGAATAACACC
>CAYZDM010000776.1:0-1720 GCA_964476875.1 uncultured Sandaracinaceae bacterium
TCATGTCCTCCATGCCGGGGCTGGAGATCGTCCAGTCCACCTCGTTGATCACGATCCCGTCGGCGAGCACGAGGTCCAGTGAAAGCGAGC
The DNA here is from genome assembly GCA_964476875.1 of uncultured Sandaracinaceae bacterium. Classification (GTDB taxonomy): domain Bacteria; phylum Myxococcota_A; class Polyangia; order Polyangiales; family Houyiibacteriaceae; genus SG8-38. Next base: position 91 of record CAYZDM010000776.1, read on the forward strand.
CGCTAGCAGAGTCGCCTTGGTCGATGTCCGTTGAACAGCCGAGGGCGGCGAAGGCGCCGCAAACAAAAAAGACGAGCCAACGGACAGAATGGGAACCGAGCATGAAGGCCTCCTCGAGAGGGGATAACGAGATAGTAAATACGGGGGAAAGCGAAGCTATCACCATTTGAAAGCAAGTTTCAAGACCCTTGACCTCGATCCCAACACCGCAATGATCTCTGTGTGTTGTAGCTCACAAATCCCGGTCGACGGGTCCTCGGTCCTGCGGCCCCATGTGCGCTTGAATTGCCCGCCGAACCCGCAACACTTCGGCCTTCGACCGGGCAACGACCACCCACTAGGAGCGAGAGCTAAACGAGATGCAACACAAGACTAATTACTTTGCCAAGGCGATTTACTTCGGTGCGCTTTTGATGTTTGGCTGCAGCAGCAGCGGCGCCATGGGCTGCGGAAGTAGCGACGGAGGGCCCACGGTCGACTCCCAGGCGCTCGGCGTCTACCAGATCGATAGCTACCGGGGCAGTCGGGATGGTTGCGACCAGCCGACCGATATTGAGCCTGCCCCCAGCCATCTCGTCCTCTATTCTTTTCTGCCGACCGACGATCCCGAGGATCCGGTTCTTGCGGGCGTCTTCTGCGACAGCATCGACAATTGTCGACGGGCCGCCAGCGAATCAACCGAGCCCGCGATCGGATATTCCTTCACCGCCGGAAGCGACCAAACCGGTTGGCGCGGCTGGGCGATCCAAAGCGGCGGTGCGGCCAACGATCAGTGCAGGGCGGACGTGCAGGTCCATACGCTCACCTCGCCGGGCCCCCAAAAGATCAACATCGACACGGAAACGTTTGTCACCGTGTTCGACCCGACGCTCGACGGAGAGATAGCCACGTGCAGCAACGCGGCCGCCATCGACGCCCTCGACGACAATCTGCCATGCTCGGAGATCATCATCCTCGACGCCACGTTCGCGGCCGGCCTCTAGTAGCGTAGGGGCGCCCCTTACTCGAACCGATTGGTTCGCACCCGGTCGCTGCTCGTGCTGAACGCCTGTAGCCACAATGCCTGCGCGTGGCGGTCCTCGTCGACCGCGATGTTGGGATTACCCGCGGCCCTTCCGTCGTCTTCGATCAGCTCGGCGGTCATCCAGCCCATGCCGGGATCGAGGCGATTGGACCAGATGCTGCCCCAGTCATCGAAGGTCTGGCGCCAGACGACAAAAGCGTTGCCGGCCGTATTGACCGCGATGCGTGGTCTCGTGGCGTCGTCGTCCTCGAGGGGGTCGTCGTTCGGCGGCTCGATGAGCTCCGAGGCGCCCCAGCCCGTGCCAGGCGCGTATTGGCTGGCCCAAATGTTGCGGAAATCGGGGTCCGACTGCGACCAGACCGCGTGTGCGATACCCATGCCGTCGACGGCGATGTCTGGCTCGACCGTGTTTCCGTCGTCAAAGCCGTCGATTCGTTCCGGTGTGGCCCAGGCGGAGTCCGAAAAGCGGGCGCTCCAGACGTCCTGGCGCGTGGCGTCTTCGTCTTCCTGAACCCAGATCGCGAACGCGTCCCCCGTGGAGCCTACGTCCAAGCGCGCGTTGCGCGCGTTCGTCTGCACCTCTGCCTTGATCAGCTCGGCCGTTCC
>CAYZDM010000777.1:0-1715 GCA_964476875.1 uncultured Sandaracinaceae bacterium
AATAGTCGCGGCGGCCGTCGGTGTGAGGGCGGAGTACTCATCCGAAGGGGCGCTTGCCGATGCTGCCTGCGCGCTGGTGCTCTCTACGGAACCCACTGCGGTCGAGGTCGCCGGCATTGGGCTTGCTGGGCCGGAGCAGCTCGATGAGGCCATTGCCGAGGCGCGCCGCAGGTCGGGCTCGTCGGAAGCGGCGGAGCTGTTCATCGAGCGACCGAACCCCTTCGGCGGCATGCCCGCAACATCGTCTTCCTTTGCGCTTGCCCATGCCCTCGGGGCGTTGCGCGGGGGCCAATCGAAAACTGCTCTCATCGCGAGCACGGGCACCACCGCCAGCGTCGCGATGATACTTACTTCGAGCGAGGTGACCCATGACGACTGACTTGTCCGACTATGTCGCATCGCGAGCAGCTGTTCTCGATGGCGTTCGGCGCATGCTCCGTGACGCCATGAAGTTGCGGATCGCGCCCGAGTCCATCGACCCCGACGTGCCTCTCTTCGGAACAGGGCTTGGGATGGACTCCGTCGACGCGGTCGAGCTCGTGGTGCAGCTCGACGCCGTGTTCGGATTGACGCTTGCGGGCTCCCCGTGGGTCTCCGCGAAGTTGCGCACGGTCAACACGATCGTCGACGCGATCATGGAGCTCGGCGATGAGCCTTGAGGTCGAGTACCGATCCCTGCGGCACGGGGCCGCGCTGAGCCGTATGGATCACGTGGGACTCGTCCGAGTGAGTGGCGAAGACGCGACCGACGCGGTCGACGCGATCTGCTCCGGTGACCTTTGGGTTCGGGACGGACGGATGCTCCAAACCTTGATCCTCGACGAGCAGGGTCGTCCTGTCGCGGATGTGTACGTCTGTCCGGACGACGAGGCCTGCATTCTGATGTTCGAAGGGATCACGACCGAGGAGCTGTCAGCGTACCTAGCCCAATACGCCGACCCAGAGCTCGCGATCGAGGTCGAAGACCTTGGACCGGCCTACGAGCTGATCTCCGTGAATGGACCCTACGCCTGGGAGGCACTGAGCAAGTGGCTGACGCCCGACGTCATCGGCCTTCCGTACCTGAGCTTCTATCACTTCGATCGAGGAACGTGCTTCCGCGCCGGCAAAACCGGCGAGTACGGGTACGATCTCGCGATTCGCAACGACCACGTGGAACGCGCGTGGGAAGAGTTGCTCGAGCTCGTTGGCGCCCTGGGCGGTGGCGCGGCCTCTCTAGAGACGTTGGACCTCTGCGCCCTCGAGAACGGGTTCTTTTCCGTCCGGCACGCCTCGGTCGAGGGGCTCACGCCTCTCGAGCTGCAGCTCCAATGGCGCGTCTCGGCGCGTAAGCGCTTTCCGGGCGCTACGGCGATCGAAGAGCGAAGAGCGAAAGGCATGAAACGTCGACTGACCCACTTCGTTGCGCGAGAGGGGGTGGAGACGGGCGATTCGATCCGCGACGCCGACGGCCCGGTCGGTCAGGTCACCGCTGCGGCGTTTTCACCGGGCATCGGAGGCGTCGCTGGGATGGCGCTACTCGACGTGTTGGTCGCGCACCCGGGAATCGACGCTTTCTTCGTCGCTGGACCAAACGCGGAGCGACGGATTCGCACGGTTTCGAGTCCGCTCCTCTTCAACAGGAGTCTTCTCGTCGACCCGCACCGGCACACCTACGCCACGCGCGACGAGGCGAGCGATCCTCCTTTGTGGATGGGGTCACTTCCATGAAGAGG
>CAYZDM010000778.1:0-1715 GCA_964476875.1 uncultured Sandaracinaceae bacterium
CCCAGCCATCGCGTGCTGCTAACCCCACAGGGCACCCGATTCTCGCAGGCGCACGCGCGTCGATTCTCCGATCTCTCCGCGCTGACCCTGATTTGCGGTCGGTACGAAGGCTTCGACGAACGCATTCGAGGGTTGGTCGACGAAGAGGTGTCGTTGGGCGATTTCGTCTTGCTCGGCGGCGAGGCGGCTGCCCTTGCGGTGATCGAAGCCACCGCACGCCTCTTGCCGGGTGTTCTCGGCAACGCGGAATCGGCCGACGACGAATCACACGCCGACGGTCTGCTCGAGTACCCCCAGTACACACGTCCCGAAGAGTTTCGTGGGGAGAAAGTCCCCGACGTGTTGCGCTCCGGAAATCACGCAGCGATCGCGCGATGGCGGCGCAAGGAGTCGCTGCGACGAACACTGGAGCGAAGACCCGATCTTCTCGACAACGCGGAGCTTTCTGCCGAAGACAAGCAACTATTGGAGGAGGTCCGCAATGGACTCTGAATCGGATCAGGCCTTGCCGCGGCCGAGGCCGAAACCAAAGCTCCTAACCCCTCGGAAAAGGGGACTGTCCTCTTTTTCTGGGGTGGCGGTGTGGTAAGGGTCGGGCGTGTCGGGGGTTTATTGTGCTTTGGTGCATCATCCTGTTGTCGATCGGCAGGGGGATGAGGTCACGACTTCGGTGACCAATCTCGATGTGCACGACATCGCGCGGAGTGCCCGAACGTACGGTCTGAAGGGGTATTTCGTGGTGAACCCGATCGACGCGCAGCATCCAGTAGTGCAGCGGATCATCGATCATTGGTGTTCCGGGGCAGGCACCCGGCGGTTTCCAGAGCGAGGCGAGGCGATTGCGCTGGTCCGGCTTTCCCACTCGATCGACGGGGCGATCGCCGAGATCGAGGCCGAAGAGGGGGAAACACCTCGCTTGGTGGTGACCTCGGCGAAGGCTGGGCCGGGGCGAAGCAACTACGCGGACGAGGCCGCACGCATCCACGCCGATGCCCGTCCCACCCTCCTGTTATTCGGCACCGGGCACGGCCTGAGCGACCGCGTTTTGCAGCGTGCGGACGCATTTCTCGAACCGATTGAAGGGCCCAGTGAGTTCAATCACCTGTCGGTCCGAGCGGCAGTCGCGATCACCCTGGATCGACTTTTTGCGCGTAAATCCCCAGCTAACAACCCGATTTGACCCGGTTTTGACGCCGTGCTAACTCCGGGCTCCGTTTCGTAAGAGGCTTACTGATGAGTGGAACCGTTCCTGAAATCGACGCGATTGAGAAGTCGCAAATGCGTGAACAACCCGCCTTCCGTGTGGGCGACACGCTCAACGTGCACTTCCGTATTCGGGAGGGCGAGAAGGAGCGTGTCCAGGTCTTCAAGGGCGTCGTGATTCGCAAGACTCGCGGCGGCGCCGGCGCGACCTTCACCGTCCGCAAGATCTCGGGTGGCGTTGGCGTCGAGCGTATTTTCCCGCTCCATTCACCACGAGTTGACTCGATTAGCGTTGTCCGTCGTGGCGATGTACGTCGGGCCAAGCTCTACTATCTTCGTGATCGCGTTGGCAAGGCCACACGTGTTCGCGAAAAGCTCGACACCCGTAAGAAGAGCTAAAATTAAATCAGAAAGTGATGAAGGATTTTATATAAATGCTGCTCAGCAATTAACCAGGAAAGAGAACTGGAAACAACTATGGCTATGTTAATGGGTTTGTTAGAACCATTATT
>CAYZDM010000779.1:0-1714 GCA_964476875.1 uncultured Sandaracinaceae bacterium
CCGCCCATGCCGCCGGAGCCGCCGGAGCCGCCCATGCCACCGGAACCGCCTATGCCGCCGGAGCCGCCCACTGCGCCGGAGCCGCCCATGCCCCCGGAACCGCCAGTTCCGAGATCACCACCGTTCGCGCCAGGACAGCCATAGCCCATCACGGCCAAGGCAAGCACGAACATCCAACTCCATCGCTTAGTCATGTGCGCAAGAATAGACGAGGCGGCCGGGAGGCAAAAAAAAGCGACGGGGCGGAAGCGATTCCCGACTCGGGACGCCGATTCTGCGTCGCTATCAGTTGATGTGGGCCTCAGTTGCGCCGCTGAGCGGACGCCCCAGGCGGGCATGATGCTCGATCGCAGCCCGCACGAAGCTCGTAAACAAGGGGTGCGGACGGTGCGGCTTGCTCTTGAACTCGGGATGGAATTGACACCCGATGAAATGGGGGTGCCCCGGGAGCTCGACCATCTCGACGAGCCGCTCGTCAGGTGACACGCCGCAAAGCACGAGGCCACCCTGCTCCAGTTGATCACGGTAGGTGTTGTTCACCTCGTACCGATGGCGATGGCGCTCGCTGATCTTCGAGGTGCCGTAGATCTGAGCCACGAGGGTCCCGGGCTTGATGGTGCAGGGATACGCGCCTAGACGCATGGTCGCGCCCTTGTCTTCGATGTCACGTTGGTCGGGCATGATGTCGACCAGCAGGTCCTTCGCGCTGTCGTCGAACTCCGCGCTGTTCGCCCCTTCGAGACCACACACATTGCGGGCGTACTCGACGACTGCCATTTGCATCCCGAGACAGATTCCAAAAAACGGAATGTTGTTCTCTCGGGCGAACCGGATCGCGCGAATCTTTCCTTCGGCGCCGCGGTCTCCAAACCCGCCAGGCACCAAGATCGCGTCGTGGTGCCCGAGTCGCGTCGCAAGGTCGCCACTCTCTAGCTCTTCGCTATCGACGTAGTCGAGCTCTAGCTTCACGTCGCACTCGAGCGCTGCGTGCACCAGTGACTCGTGCAGAGACTTGTATGAATCGCGCAAGTGGACGTACTTGCCGACGAGCGCGATTGAGACGTGGCCCCGACCGGGAGCCATGTAGCGGTCAACGGTTCGTCGCCAAGGCGACAGGTCCGGATCACGCGACCAAATGTTCAGACGCTCCGCAAGGAGGCGGTCCAGCCCCTGCGCGTGCAGGGTCAGCGGCAACTCGTAGATCGTCCGAACGTCCGGCGCCGCAATCACCGCCTGGACGGGCACGTTGCAGAAGTGCGCGATCTTCTCTTTGAGGTTGTGCGGGAGCTCTCGGTCTACGCGACACAGAAGAAGCTCGGGCTGAATCCCGAGGCCAAGCAGCTCTTTCACCGAATGCTGCGTTGGCTTGGTTTTGAGCTCGCCGGCTGCAGCGATGTACGGCACGAGGGTCACATGCACCGATACGCTGTTCTGAGGGCCAAGTTCTCCGCGGAGCTGACGAACTGCCTCGAGGAATGGCAGAGACTCGATGTCGCCCACCGTGCCGCCGACCTCGACGATTGCCACATCGACCTCGGTCGTGGCCTCGCGGACGCGCGCTTTGATTTCATCCGTGATGTGCGGAATCACCTGAATGGTGGCCCCGAGGTATTCACCGCGGCGCTCCTTCGAGATGACCGAATCGTAGATGCGACCGGTGGTGAAGTTGTTCGCCTTGGTCATGGTCGCTTTGGTGAAGCGCTCGTAATGACCG
>CAYZDM010000780.1:0-1709 GCA_964476875.1 uncultured Sandaracinaceae bacterium
CGAGGTCAGGCCGGATGACGTACTGAACCGGGTACCGAAAATCCTCGAAGTTGCGATCCGCGAACACCGGGACCGTTTCTAGGAAGCTGAGTACGTTCGGGCCCTCGTACCAGGGCGTCTTGTCGCTGTCGGTGACGACGTTGTCACCAATGAGGGCGCTTACGGGAAAGAACTGGATGTGCTGGAAGCGAAGGGTCTTTCCGAACTCTATGAAGTCCGCGCAAATCTCGTCGTAGACTTCTTGCGAGTAGTCCTTGAGGTCCATCTTGTTCACGCACACGGCTAGGTGCGGAATGCCGAGAAGGGATGCGATGTACGCATGACGGCGCGACTGCTGAAGCACACCGTGTCGTGCATCGATCAAGATCAACGCCACGTCTGCCGTCGACGCGCCTGTGACCATGTTGCGCGTGTACTGAATGTGCCCGGGGGTGTCCGCGATGATGAACTTGCGCTTATCGGTTGAGAAGTAGCGGTACGCGACATCGATGGTGATGCCCTGTTCACGCTCGGCTTTCAGACCGTCGGTCAGGAGTGCAAGGTCAGGCTCTTCGCTTTGCGAGGCGGCCCGAACAGCTGCCATTTGATCCTCGAACACCATGCCGGTGTCGTAGAGGATTCGCCCGATGAGGGTGGACTTGCCATCATCCACCGAGCCGACCGACACGAAGCGGAGCAGCTCTTTTTTTCGGTATTTCGCGAGGTAGGCTTCGATGTCCTCGCGAATCAGATCTTTTTCGTCCGCCATTGAGTTTCCTAGAGCAGCCCAGTCGTGGGCCTAGAAGTAGCCGTCACGCTTTTTTTCTTCCATCGAGCCTTCCTCGTCGAAGTCGATGAGGCGCCCCTGCCGCTCGGAGAACCGATTCAGAAGCATTTCCTGGATCACCATCGGCACGTCCTCCGCTTCGGACTCGACGGCGCCGCTCAACGGGTAGCAACCGAGCGTGCGGAAGCGCACCTTCTTCATCTGGGGCTTCTCCCCCGGCTTGAGCCGCATGCGGTCGTCATCGACGAGGATCCACGTGCCGGAACGCTCGACGACCGGCCGTTCCTTCGCGAAGTAGAGGGGCACGACGGGGATACCTTCGAGCCACACGTAGAGCCACACATCGAGCTCGGTCCAGTTGCTCAACGGGAAGACGCGAACGTTCTCGCCCTTTTTGATCTTCGCGTTGAACACGTTCCAGAGCTCCGGGCGCTGATTCTTCGGATCCCATTGGTGGTTGCTATCTCGGAACGAAAAGATGCGCTCCTTGGCGCGCGATTTTTCTTCATCGCGGCGCGCGCCGCCGAACGCACAGTCGAATTCGTACTTATTGAGAGCCTGCTTCAGACCGTCCGTCTTCATGACGTCTGTGTGCTTCTTGCTACCAAAGTCGAAGGGGTTCATCCCCATCGCGATGCCATCCTGATTGACGTGCTTGATCAGCTCGCCTTTCAGGTTGGCCTCAACCTCGTCGCGGTACCGATACATGTCCTGGAACTTCCATGTCGTGTCGACATGCAGCAGCGGGAACGGCAATGGCCCGGGCGCGAACGACTTCTCCGCCAAGCGAAGCATGACTGAAGAGTCCTTCCCGACCGAGTACATCATGACGGGGTTGTCGAACTCAGCCGCGGCTTCACGGATGATTTGAATGCTCTCCGCTTCGAGTTGGCGGAGCTGGCTTAGCTTGCGCTCGCTTGGTTGCACCGGCGATTCCTAGGTC
>CAYZDM010000781.1:0-1708 GCA_964476875.1 uncultured Sandaracinaceae bacterium
GTAAAAAAGCAAAGCGGATCTTCATGTCTTCTCCCCCTACCCGACAACGAAATCATACCCACTAGGGCGCATGAAGGCCAATCAAGCGAGAACTTTACAGCACACCTCCTCGTATCGCCCCAAAATCATGAAATTTTTTCCGAGCTGGTGGATCTGCTATGCAGAAAGTATAGGGTTAATTCCATGAGACGTGTGCTGGTCGTAGACGACGAAGAAAACATCCGGGTGGTGCTCCGCACCTTGCTCAAGAAGCACAATTATCAGGTCGAAGCGGCCGAGAGCGCGGAGGACGCTCTCGAGCAGCTCGAACGCTTCGACCCCGACTTCGTGCTCGCCGACGTCCGCATGAGCGGCATGAGCGGTCTCGAGCTTTGTGCCGAGCTCAAGGCGCGCTCGTCGCTGGCGACGGTGATCTTGATGAGCGCCTACGGTTCGGTCGACTTGGCCATCGATGCGATGAAGGCAGGCGCGTACGACTACATCTCGAAGCCGTTCAAGCAGGATGAAGTCCTGATGGCGCTCACCAAAGCGGAGGAACGCGAGTCGCTCCGTCGCGAGAATCGCGCGCTCAAGGAGGCGATGCGCAAGGAGCGGACATTCCACGGCATTCTCGGTAAGAGCGACGCGATTGCGAAAGTGTTTTCGACGATCGAGAAGGTCGCCGATTACAAAACGACGGTGTTGATCCAAGGCGAGAGTGGCACGGGCAAGGAACTCGTCGCACGCGCGCTGCATTCGGGGAGCTCCCGCAAAAACAAGACGTTCGTCCCGATCAACTGCGGCGCGATCCCAGAGACCCTTCTCGAGAGTGAGCTTTTTGGCCACAAAAGGGGGGCGTTCACGGATGCGCACGCCGACAAGAAGGGCCTTTTCGCCGAGGCCGATCAAGGCACCCTCTTCCTCGACGAGATCGGCGAGCTACCGTTGACCTTGCAGGTGAAGTTGCTTCGCGTCTTACAAGAAGGATGCGTTCGACCGCTTGGGGCCACCCGTGATCAAGAAGTGGATGTGCGTGTCGTTGCCGCGACCGTGCGCGACTTGCGGCGTGAGGTAGAGGAGGGCCGCTTTCGCGAAGACCTCTACTATCGATTGAACGTCCTGCAGCTCAACGTGCCGCCGCTACGGGATCGACGGGACGACATCATGCTGCTGGTCGAGCACTTCATCGAGCGAAACAATGGACGGCTGGGCACCAAGATCCGGGCGATCGACCCGCGCGCCCGGAAGCTGCTGCTGAACCATCCGTGGCCCGGCAACGTGCGCGAGCTCGAGAACACTATCGAGCGAGCCGTCGTCCTAGCAGAGGGGGACGTGATCCTCGTGAGCGATCTTCCGGAGCGGATGCGCGAGCCCGCCGATCCTGTGGCCGCGAGCCTGTCCACGGGGGAGCTATCAATCAAGAAAACCGCCCGATTCATGGAAGAAACGCTAATTCGACGGGCGCTCGAGAAGACTGGGGGCAATCGGACTGCGGCCGCCAAGCTGCTCGAGCTGAGCCACCGTGCTCTCCTTTACAAGATCAAAGATTATGGGATTCAGTAGCCGCCGATGGATAATCGGGAATGCCGTGGCGAAGAGGAGCGTTGATCCTGTGATGTGCTGTATGCGTAGAGCCCTGACCACCGTGACGTTGTGCGCATCGCTGTTTGCCGCCGTGGGCTGCCAAAAGAACATCCCGAACACGACTGTGGCGGACACCCCTGCGAAC
>CAYZDM010000782.1:0-1707 GCA_964476875.1 uncultured Sandaracinaceae bacterium
GGGAGGTCGCACCCGGCTCATGATTCGCACCGGCCTCGTTGACGACGAAGTCTTGGGCCAGAGCGGCCACAGCGACCACGCTCAGGGCAAGCATTCTACGGGCACCTTCGGATTGAATCATGAGCAACCTCCTGTTCCTCAATGATTATTCCGCCAAGCGACAGCGTCGGCAATCCAGATAGTTCGGAGCACTTGCGTAGAAAATATCTACATGAGGACCCCAGGGTATGATTTGTCCTGTAGAGGCACCAGCGCCTATGACTTCGATTCTCGCCAAGACGTCGGCACGGGGTTCGTTGCGGAGTTTGCCAGGGGCACGTCTAGATAGGCGCGTTCATGGACTATCCGCAGTACTCAGAAATAGCCCTCGCGTTTCCGGTCTTCCATGGCGGTTTCGGAGAGCTTGTCGTCGCCGCGGTTCCGGCGCTCGGGCTACACTGCAAGCGCGCATCGAGCAGTCCCGAACATCCGCGAAGCAGAGGCTTGGCAGTGGGATCTGCTCCTTGCGGATGTAGCGGAGCATAGCCAATTCAAACGCCCTCTCCGCGCGACGCCCCACGCGACACAACGATTAGTTCTGCGCAATTGGGCTCTCAAAGTGGTGCCCTTGCCTAGACTTTGGGTCGGAGGGGCAAATCATCCCCGTTTCTTGCGGACCTTTTTGGACGGTGGCGTCGGTCCGAGAATCAGCTCGATCAAGGCATCGAGGGTTCGGTGACCTTCGACGGGGTGTCGAAGGCGAAGATCTCCGTTGACCTCGTATCGATTGCGCCGGCCCTCCCGGATTCGGGTGAGGTAGCCACCGGCCTCGAGCTCGGCGACGATGCGCTGCACGGCACGCTCCGTGATTCCCACGCGCTCGGCCACGTCCCGCATTCGGGCCTCCGAGTCTTGGGCCAGGCAGAGCAAAACGTGGGAATGATTGGTGAGGAAGGTCCAAGTGGCGTCTTCTTCGAGACCTCGGTCGCTTGGTGTCGCCACGGTTGTCCTTCTGGGCCGTTTTCGCCCTCGAACGACGATACACGAAGACGATTTCGCAAGTCAAACCGCAGGGTCAGGCGAGCCAGGAGATTTTTTTCCCATCGAGGGCCTTGCACGATTTCCGAAACGCGATATATATGACGCGACACTGATTTCGCAAATGGATTGTCGTATGGAAACCAAGCCAAGCCAACAATCGGACCCAGGCCATCGAGCACGCGTAGCCGTGATCATGGGAAGCCAGAGCGACTGGCCCACCATGGAGCATGCGACGCTGGTCCTTCGAGAACTCGGGGTGCCCTTCGAAGCGAAGGTGGTTTCGGCACATCGGACCCCCGACCTCTTGTTCGCCTTTTGTGAGCAAGCCGAGGCTCGGGGAATCGAGGTGATCATCGCGGGCGCAGGCGGGGCCGCTCACCTCCCAGGCATGGCGGCGTCCAAGACGCTCCTCCCCGTGCTGGGCGTTCCGGTTCAGTCACGGGCTCTGCAGGGCTTGGATTCTCTGCTTTCGATCGTTCAGATGCCCGCCGGGATCCCCGTGGGGACGATGGCCATCGGACAGAGCGGCGCCACCAATGCCGCCTTGCTAGCAGCCGCGTTCCTCGCGCGAGGTGATCGCGAGCTTCGTGAGAGACTTCATGCCTACCGCGCCGCGCAGACGGCCAAAGTGCTGGAGGCGACGCTATGACCTCGATACTGCCGGGTTCGACGGTCGGCATCATCGGC
>CAYZDM010000783.1:0-1697 GCA_964476875.1 uncultured Sandaracinaceae bacterium
GATCGAGTACGTGTCCAGCTGGATCGCGCGGAAAGACGCTACGTCGTGGTCGTCGCGCTCCCCCAAGAGCTGCGTGATGCGTCTTGCACGATAGTCGCCCATCGGCGCATTGATCGGGTTCGCGGCGCCGAGGTGATTGAGGTCCTGATTCGCGGTCACGACGACCCCTTCCTCAGGGTTGTGGACGCTCGGTAGGTCCTCTGAACTGACAAAGCCTTGCCAGTCGAATCGCTCGTCCCAGCCGGCGCGTGGCGCGAAACCCGACCAATCGTCGGCCCGTTTCGGCATGAGGCCCGACATCTGATAGCCGATGTGGCCGGCGGTATCGGCAAATACCCAGTTGAACGAAGCTTCGACCTTCGAGAACGCAGCCATTCCATCGTCTACCGTGCGGGCGGTCCACAAGGGGAGCAGCATGTTGATCGACTGCGCCCCGCCATCTGCTCCGGACCAACGGGTGGCGAGCGAGTAACCCTCGGCGATGGCGTCTCCGTCGAGGACCCCGTGTTGATTCTCCCAAAAGGTCTCGACGACCGGATCGCCCTTCTTGCGCTTGATCGTCTCGACGCGTTTGTCGAAGTCGACCCAGGCATCACCGCGTCGAAACTTCCCGTCGCGGCGATGTTCGACCCAGGAGTCGATGGCGTCCATGAAGGTGTACGTCGCGCCCCAGGAAAGATGCTCGTTGCGACCGACCAGCGGAGCGGGCAGGCCGGGCATCGTCATCAGGATCGCGTGGCCGCCAGGCCAGCGGAAGCTCTGCTCGACCCATACGTTCGGAAGCCTGTTGGTTTCGAGATGCGGATCATTGGCGAGCATTGCAGCGCCCGACGCCGTGCGCGAACCCGAAACGCACCAGTTGTTCGAGGCCATCATCCTTGGCGCGCCAGTCAACCACTTCACGGCTTCCGGCACGATTCGGTCGAACAACTCGAGCTCGGCCACAATCTTGCGATCGAACCCTTGCATACAGCCGGGAAAAAGCGCTTCGAGGTGCGCGTCGCTGATGCCGGCCTGCACCATCTCGACGAAGAGTCGCTCCACCTCTCCCTGTGACTGTGCCAAGGTCAGAAAGCCTGTCATTCGCGCCAGCAGGAGGGTGTCCTGGATGCTCCAAGGCTCCGGGCGCAGCCCCACGAGCTTGAACTCCCACGGCACGGACTTCGCAAGTCGGGCGTTGGCTCCGTCGCAGTAGGCCTCACACGCGGCGCGCGCTTCGGCGCTCAAATTTTCGGCTTCCTTGGCGACACCGCCGCTCCAGTTCATGCGACGAAAGAACCTGTCGACCTCGACCATCTCGTCGCTGCCATCGAGCAATTCTGCCGCCCGGCCCTGACCGAGGATCCGCATGATCAGCATCTGAAGCCCGCGATCCATCGCGTGGCAGTACCCCATGCCCCAGTAGAGTCCGTTGAGGTCGTCCGCCGCGATCTGCGGAATGCCATGCTCGTCTCGAGTCCAGCTCGCTTTGTGTCCTTGAGGCATAGCCATGGCTAGAAGTTGTCCTTTGCTGCTCGAATGGCGCTAAACGCGGCGACCGGATCTCTACCCGCCGCGACTTCGGGTAGATCGAAGCGAAGGAACGGATTCGTCGCGAGTTCACGCTCGATCACGCCGGGCACGGTAAACCCTCCCGCCTCGCGGGTCGCTATCGCTTCGCGAAGTGCCTCGTCGACCTCGGGGTTGCTGGACTCGAT
>CAYZDM010000784.1:0-1694 GCA_964476875.1 uncultured Sandaracinaceae bacterium
CGTACTTCACTACGCCCGAAGTCCGGGACGTCAAAGGACGCCGCAGAGCCCCATCAAGCCGATCGCGCTTCACCGCAAACTCAGCTCGACCGCACCCGTGACACCAGTGAGCGGCATTGGGCGTACGTCGTACGGTTCCTTGGTCCTCGGCACCCAAGGCTTCTGGCCTCTGCGAGCCAGGTGTGGCACACGTTGGTTCATGCTGCGCTGGTGCCGGTCGCTTGGTGCTCTCTTGGCGGTCGTCGCCCTGGCTTGCTTGTGACTCCAGTGATGTCGAACCGGGCCAGCTGACCGACGCGGGTTCGGACGACGCGGGCTTGGAACCGATCCAGCGCTGGGAGGGCGCGGGCGCGTTCCGGTGGGAGGCCTCGGTCGGACCGGGGCCGATCGACGTGTTCTACTACGCGCCGCCCGCCCGGGCCCCGACGGCCCGTATCGTGATCGCGCTTCACGGCAACGACCGCGACGCTCGGGGGATGCGGGACAACTGGGTCGGCAAAGCCGACGCATACGGGCTGGTGGTGGTGGCGCCGGCCTTCGACAGTGCGACCCCCCTGGGGGCTCCGGGTACATCCTGGGTAACGTCTTCGAGAACGGAAACGACTTACACGCTGTTCGGGCATTCGGGCGGAGGCCAGTTTGCGCATCGGTTCGTGATGTTCTTCCCGGAGGCGCGCTTCGACCGCGTCCTGGCCGCGAACGCGGGTTGGTACACCGTCCCCGACCCTGCGATCGGCTTTCCCTACGGCATTGACGGCGGGCCGGTGGCCGAAGACCCCGTGCAGTATTTCTCGCGGGAGCTAGTGCTTCTGCTCGGTGACCAAGACACCGACCCGAACAGCCCTGGACTGCGTCACAATGCCCAAGCGGATGCGCAGGGTCTCCATCGTTTCGCCAGGGGTCAGCACTTCGCCGAACAAAGTCGATCCATCGCCGAGCTTGGCGGTGATGGCTTTGCCTGGACGGTCGAGATCGTGCCCGGGGTCGGCCACGACGGTCGGCAGATGAGCCTTCGGGCCGCCGACTGCGCCTTCGGCCCGTGAGCGACACAAGAGGTATCGAAATGGCGGTCAAAGCAATTCCAGACGGTTTCCACTCGGTCACGCCGTATGTGATGGTCAAAGACGGGGTGAAATTGATCGAGTTCTTGCAAAAGGCGTTCGGTGCGGAGCAGACAGAACGCATGGAGAAATCCGACGGCGGTATTCGGCACGCGCAGGTGAAGATCGGCGACTCGTTCGTGATGCTTGGCGAACCTCAGGGCGAGCCGATGCCCGCATCGTTGTATCTCTACGTGCCTAACTGCGATGCCGTATACGAGCGGGCGCTTGCGGCGGGGGCTACTTCGATCATGGAGCCGCCTGACCAGTTCTACGGGGACCGTGGAGCCGGCGTGACCGACCCGTGCGGCAATATTTGGTGGATCGGCACCCACATCGAGGACGTACCCTCCGAGGAGCTAGCGCGACCCGCGGCCGAAGCGCAGTAACGAGTTCCGAACTACTGCTCGGTCCGATGTTGTTGCTAGGCTCCCGTCGAACCACGCGTACGTGTCCCGGATGGTATCGATGAGGGGGCGAGCGAGGTAGCCCAGCTCTTTGCTGGCTTTGTAGTGGCACACGCTCGGTGCGTACCGGATTGCGTGCATGGACTCCGGCGTGACGAGGGGCATCCGGTCACTCGGCGTGAGCTTG
>CAYZDM010000785.1:0-1693 GCA_964476875.1 uncultured Sandaracinaceae bacterium
CGATGGCTGCCTTGGCCGCAGCGAAGTCCGACGGACCCTGCACGCTGACCCGCCCTGCTCCCTTGTCGATTCGGACGAGAAGGCCGCTGAGGACCCGTCCTGGACCGACTTCTACGAAGAGCGACACGCCGTCGTCGATCATCCTGCGGACGCTTTCTTCCCACAGCACCGGCCGGCTGACCTGGCGGACCAGGGCGTCCTTAGCAGCATCCGCTTCGGTCACCGCTGCAGCGTCCACATTGACGTACACCGGCACACGCGGATCGGAGAAGGGGATCAAATCGATGTCTTCTCGTAGGCGCACCTCGGCGGGCTCCATCAGCGTTGAATGAAACGGCGCACTGACAGGGAGCGTGCTTGCGCGTGCTCCCGCCTCTTTGAGCTTCGCTCCCGCCGCGCTCACGGCCGCTGTTTCGCCGGCGATGACAATCTGCTGCGGCGTGTTGTAGTTCACGGCCTCGACCAGCCCGGGAATCTCCGCGCAGATGCGTTCGACCAAGGTGCGGTCGGCTTTGAGTACCGCTGCCATCGCACCCTCGCCGAACGGTACGGCTTCCTGCATGTACTGACCGCGCTTGCGTACGAGCTGGACCGCGTCGTCAAAAGACAAGGTTCCCGCGGCGACGTTGGCGGAATACTCTCCGAGGCTGTGGCCGGCGACGACATCAAACTGCTCGTCGAGCGCACGAAGCACGGCGATCGACGCGGTCAGAACTGCAGGTTGCGTGTTGGCGGTAAGCTGGAGTTCGTCTTCGGGGCCTTCGAAGCAAAGCGTAGAAAGTGCTTCACCGAGCGCCTCGTCTGCCTCCTCGAACACCGCGCGCGCAGCCTCCGATGCGTCGAAGACCTCGCGTCCCATTCCGACTTTCTGACTGCCTTGACCAGGGAAAACGAATGCGACCTTGCCCATTGCATGCGTCCATAGCACGATCTCTCGGAGGCTTCGCTTGGCAGAACAATCAACCGCAGAGGATGCAGAGCACCTGAGCGCGCTCTCGATCGGGCACTTCATCCTGTCTGGAGTGGCGCTTCTCGGAGCGGTGCCGACGTTGATTTACGGAGTGGCCGGCGCCAAGCTCATGGACGAGTTTGGCAGTGACCTCTCGATGGCGATGGGGGACATCCCGGGGCAGCCTGGGCTCGACCCGTTCGGCGGCAACCCCGACGCGATGCTCCAGGACTTGGGCTCATTGGTGACGACGCTCATCGTGTCTGCAGTGGTCCTCGCCGTGGTGACTGCCGTCCATCTCTTGGTCGTCGGTGTGCTGATCCGCAAGCGCCGATGGTGGACGTTCTGTTACCTGACCGGCTGGGGCGAGTGCCTCATGTTCCCGTTTGGGACGATCCTCGGCATCTTCACAATCCTGGTGCTGTCGCGGCCCTCCGTGAAGCAGGTTTTCGGCATCGATTGAGGCCAGCGATTGACAAGCCGCTCGTCCAGCCTTACCGAAGTGCGTTGACTGGAGGCGACCCGATGGTTGAAGCGACAGAGTTGGAAGAACGAATCCGTCAGGGTTTAGGCGACGTGTCCCACATCGTGGTCAATGACTTGACGGGCACGAAAGACCACTGGGACGCCGTGATCGTGTCGGAGTCCTTTTCGGGCAAAACACCCATTGAACAGCCCCAAATGGTCTACGCCGCACTCGGCGAGCTGATGGCCGGACCGGTGCACGCACTTGCGCTCAAGACC
>CAYZDM010000786.1:0-1692 GCA_964476875.1 uncultured Sandaracinaceae bacterium
CTCTGTGGTGGGGATCTCCGAGCGTCGCACGCGCCAAACCTTTCCGCGAACGGCTGCGCCGACGACGGATCCACTGAGGACGTCTCTGATTTTCTCGAAACTCTCGAGGCCGCGGTGCGCAACGAACGCACAATCGACTTCGGGCAGGGCATCGAGGAGCGTCAACACGCCACCGAGTCGGGGGGGCAGCACCTCGGTCAACGCCTCGGCCGCCTCGGCGAGCTCAGGGTCTTGCTCCCGCACGCGCTTACGTGCACGCGTCAGCTTCTCGCGAGAAAACCGCGTTCCCTCCGGAAAGATCAGCACGCCCTCGCCACCCAGGTCTCGACAGAGCGTGCGGATTCCGTTGAACTCGCTCTGTCGGTCGCCGGTTCGATCGACGAAGTAGTTGGGCAATGCGTTGCCCACAATGTCGAGGCAGGGGTCGAACAGCAGTTCCTGCTTCAATATGTATCGCACACGCCACTGCGTGGGCCCCTGAACGAAGACGCTCGGGAGAAGCGTGTCGAGGATACTGGCGTGGCGCATGAGCAAGATCGTGGGTCCGGGGAGTGCTGCATCCGCGTCCGCGATCTGTATATCGAGCGCCAGCAACTTGCTGGCGGAGCGTAGCACCGCCCTGGCCCACCATTGCTGCAAACGAAAAAGGCGAGCCTGAAGCTCGTCCGGCTTTCTTTGGAGAAGCGTAAACGCCGCGGCGAGCCGAACGAGGGCAACTATCGCGATGCCGAAATAGAACCAAGCGAAGATCAGAAGGCGCAACACAACGAACGAGCGACGCCGAACCGCGCCGACGACGATGCCCGCGACCAGCCAAACGGGGGCAAGGATAGTCAGCAGGGCCCAGGCCACTGCGTACAACGAGATCGTCGCTAGCCGGCGACTTAGCACCCGTTCCTTCTTCGGTTTCACCATCTAACCCGCTCATTGCTGATCGAGGAGCGAGTCGAGAGTACCCGACCAGCCGCTGTAGCGGCACAGTTCGGACCAAAGTTTGCTGCGTTCCTCATCTGTTTCACGAGTCTTGGCGAACCGGTGGGTCGGTCGCTGAATCCGGTCGTGCCAGAACTTCCCGGTGCTTTGTCCCGCCTCGTCTGCAGCGCAAAGCCAAACAATCGTATCTGCTCCCTGCGCCGGACTCCGCAGGAGCGGCTTCGTGAGCTTGTAAAATCGCGGAAGAGACGTGGAGACACCTGGCGTATCCGCCCAGCCCGGATGCATGGCGTGCACGACGATTCCGCGCGCCGCAAGCGCACCCGCCCACAGCTCGGTCAGAACAACCTGACCCCGCTTGGTGCGGGCGTAGACCTTTGCCCCGTCATATGCGCCGCGGGCGCTTTGGAGGTCGTCGACCGACAGCCGCTCGGCATACATTCCACCCGAAGACACGTTGATGACGCGCGCGGACTCCGCAAGCTTGGGCACAAGCAGGTTCGTGAGGAGGAAGTGTCCGAGAAGGTTGGTGGCGAACGTGGTCTCAATGCCCTCGGGCGTCTCGCTGCGAGTGGGCAGCAGAAGGCCCGCGTTATTGACGAGGATGTGAATCGGCGCTTCCAATCGACTGGCAAGCGCTCGCACCTCCGACATCACACTGAGGTCTGCCACCTGTACCTCGACGCGGGGGTTTCCGGTCTGTTCGGAGATACCGTCCGCAACGCGCTGGGTCTTAAGTCGATCTCGTCCGACGAGGTC
>CAYZDM010000787.1:0-1688 GCA_964476875.1 uncultured Sandaracinaceae bacterium
CGTCTACATCGATGCTGGTTTTCAATACTCGTTCACCGGCAAGGGCAGCTTCTTCTCCGAGACGGGTTGGTGGTTGGCGCCGTACGTCGGCGTGCTCGTTCGCGGGCGGTAGGCATGAGGAGGCCGCCGATGCGCAATGTGGTCGCGGCGAAAGTCGTAGAATTTTTCCAACTGTTCATGATGCTTGGGCTGGCCTTGAGTGTGCCCGCCTCGGGCTTGGCGCAGGAAACATCGGAGGGAAACGACGTTCGATCGGCCGACGAAATGCCCGAAGACATGCCCGAGCCGCCAAAGGACGCGCCGCCCGCGGAAGCGCCTCCTGTCGGCGGAACGGACGACCGTCCACCCCACCCCGAGACGCCTGACGATCTCGACGAGCTGCAGCCGACCGCGGGGACGCTTGCGAAGACCTCCTATCATTGGCTCCCTGGTCATTGGATGTGGACGGGCGAACAGTTCGAGTGGAAGAGCGGCGAGTGGGTGTACAAGGTCAAGGACATGATCCTCGTCCCACCACGATGGGAATGGGATGGCAAGCAGTTGGTGTTCCACGGGGCCGGTTGGGCAAAGCCCGGGACCAAGGAAATCGTGTACCGAGTGACGCCGGCGCCAGGCGGCCCGGATGTGGCCTCAAACGCGGAGGCCACCCCGGCCGCGTCCGAGACGCAACCTGAACCGCAGCAGTCGACGACGACGGTCTACGTCTATACGGGCGTGTACGTCGCACCGCTGATCGTCTATCCGATGTGGCACCCACACTACCACTACCACTGGTATCACAGGCATGCGCACTACCATCGAGCGCCCGCGTATCGCCACCACCGCTACCACCACGCGCAGACGCACCGCAAGGCGCACTATCAGCATCACAACAACTCGCCGAATCACGGCAACAAGCCTTCGCAGCAGCCGAGCGGTAAGCCCTCGACGCAGCCGAGCAGCAAGCCCTCGACGCAGCCGAGCACTAAGCCTTCGCAGCAGCCGAGCAGCAAGCCCTCGACGCAGCCCTCGAATCGAAGTGGCTCTAGCGGTCGAAGGAGCGGTGGTGGACGGCGCCGCTAGCTAGGCGCTCTTACTGCCGCCGAACGAGGACGCCGACGTAGGGCGCCAACCACCACTGCGATGCTCGTGTGGACAAACCCATCGCCGTAGATCGCATCGAACCCGGGCGCTATGCTAAGCGCGCCGAGCGCAAGGCCCTTGCGGATCTCCGTCCTCAGCCAGAGGCTGTGCTCGATGTGCACGAAGAACGCCTTGTCGTTCCAGCGGCGTCCCACGTCGACGCCGTACCCGAATGTCGGGAGGACGTTCGAGCGGTTCCGAACGTCCGACAGGAAGCTCAGATGGATGTTGATGGAGATGTACCAGCCGTTGAGCCGGTCCTGGCTATCCTCTTCTGCCTTTACGATTGGGCTGGGCGATGCCCTCTGGCAGGATGCCGGGCTGCCGCCTGAAATCCCTCGGGTCGTCGCGGTCTCGGCGGACGACCCCGACCAGTTTTCGGAACTCCTGCTCCCTGTGACCCCCGAGCTGGACATTTCGGCTACGGGAAGAGGCTTTCGTGCTTCGGCGAAGCTCGCGCCGCTCGAACGCATCAACCTGTTTCTGCCAACGCTGACCAACGGACGTGTGCGAAGGCACCAGGGTCACCGACATCGCGTTCGCGCATGGCTTCTATCACATGGGCC
>CAYZDM010000788.1:0-1683 GCA_964476875.1 uncultured Sandaracinaceae bacterium
GATGCGGCCGAGTGACAAGCAGATGCTCCTCGACGGCTTCGAGCTGCTATCAGCCGACTCACGGTACGCTCGGTTCATGGCGCCGAAATCCACGTTGTCCGATCGGGAGCTTCGCTACCTCACCGAGGTGGATGGCGTCGACCACTTCGCGATGGGGGCGATTCGCAAACACCTGGTCTCCAAGCCCCAGGGAGTCGGGAGCGCCCGGTTCGTCCGACTCGATGATGAGCCCGACACGGCGGAGCCGGCGGTGACGGTCGTGGACGGGTATCATGGCCAAGGGCTTGGCGCGATTCTGCTGCAGCGCTTGATCGAGGCCGCTTGGGAGCGAGACGTTCGATGGTTTCGAACCGAGTTGCTGGCCGACAACGTGGCATCGAGGCGCATGATCGAGTCGTTGAGTCCCGACGTACAGTTTCGTCACGCTGGGGACGGAGCCATCATCGCGACGCTGCCGGTTCCAGAGCCCGACCAAACGCCTACCGCTCCGGGGTTTTTCGATGGGACCCCGATCCGAAAACTATTGTCGTACGTGGCCCGGACCAAGGTGTCCGTCCGACCCCGTGTGACGAAGCCGCCCGAGTCGCCTCCCTAGGAGACCTGAACCGGGAACATCATTGGCGCCCGTACCTCCACCATGCGTTGTGCGCCGGTCAAAATGCCGACGATGCGCAACGCGAACGGGAACGCAGTGCCTGGACCGCGGCTCGTGATCAGGTTGCCGTCGGCGACGACCGGGTGATCGCTATACTCGCCCCAACCTTGAAGCATCTCGCGGACACTCGGATGGCTCGTTAGCTTGCGATGCTCGAACACCTTGTGTGCCTTTAGTGCGATTGGCGCGGCACAGATCGCAGCGACGAAACGTCCGCTCTCTTCATGGCGGCGCAATAGCTCGCCAACTTTGGGTGACTCTGCCAGTCGCCTGGCTCCCTCTGCGCCGCCCGGAAGAACGACGACATCGAACTCGCCGTCCAGGTCGTCGAGCGCCACGTCGGGCGAGATCACCACGTCGCGGCTGCAGCGAACCGGGGCCGCGCCATCGACGCCCGCGACCGTCACCTCGATGCCAGCGCGGCGCAGGACGTCGATGCTGATCACCGCCTCGATCTCTTCGCTTCCTTGCGCCAGGAGTACCACCGCGCTCGGTTTCTCACTCATGGATATCCTTGCAGTGCCGAGACCTGTCGGCTTTGCAGATCTCGGCGATTCGTGAGCGCAGAGCCGCCTCGAACCTCTTCAAACCTAGGCTCTTGGCCAGATCGATGGCGGCAGCGGGACTCGCTCGATCGACGACAAAGGCCTTCAGGCCCAACAGCGCGATCACCCGCTGCCCCGTGCTGCAGTGCACGACCGCTGGGAGCACATCCAACTCACCGAGCGCCGTGTCGAGGGCGCGCGCGTTGGCTTCGGTGAGGCCCTCGGCACCCTCGACCGGAATCGACACGTACTTGAGGCCCAAGCGCTCTACGGTGGCCTGCTCTCCCTCATCGCCACGTTCCGCCTCGGTGCGTAGGGTGACGACCATGCGATACCCCGCCTCGTGAATCGCCTGGAGTTGT
Source organism: uncultured Sandaracinaceae bacterium (assembly GCA_964476875.1). Taxonomy (GTDB): domain Bacteria; phylum Myxococcota_A; class Polyangia; order Polyangiales; family Houyiibacteriaceae; genus SG8-38. The sequence continues at coordinate 1,563 of CAYZDM010000788.1, forward strand.
TGAGGGGTCGGTTGTCCGCCGATGAGAAGGCCTGTCTTGGTGACTCGAGCGTTCGGGATAGGGACGAGCGGCGGACTGACGTCGATGTTCTTCGGGGCGTTCGGTTCGTCGGGTGTGCGGT
>CAYZDM010000789.1:0-1682 GCA_964476875.1 uncultured Sandaracinaceae bacterium
GGAACGAGTGGCACGCGCTCTACACCGACTCAGCGACCGATCGTCCGAAAAATTCGTTGCGGTGAACTGCGCCGCCATTCCTGCGGAACTTCTTGAGAGCGAACTCTTTGGCTACGTCAAGGGGTCCTTCACGGGCGCCAACAGAGATCGACCGGGACTATTCGAGGAAGCGAATAAGGGAACGCTGTTTCTAGACGAGATCGGCGAGATGCGTCTCTCGCTGCAAGCGAAGCTTACGCGAGCACTCGAAGAGCGGGCGATCCGGCGTTTGGGCGAATCCGCGGAGCGGCCGATTGATATCCGTCTCATCGCGGCGACCCATCGAGACATCGAAGCCATGGTGCAGAATGAGAGCTTCCGTGAAGACCTCTGGTATCGGTTGAATGTCGCCGTCGTGCGAATACCACCCCTTCGCGAAAGACGCGACGATATCGAGCTACTGGCCGCCCATTTTTTGCGCGAGCTCCCTCCAATGCGAGAGAGAAGGTTGGTGGGCTTCACGCCGGCCGCGGTAGACGCGATGAAGCAATACGATTGGCCCGGCAATGTCAGGCAGCTTCGCTCAGCTGTCGAACGAGCCACCCTTGTCAGCACGGCGGAGAGAATCGACGTTGGGGATCTGCCTCCCGAGGTCGTGAAGGTGGCTGGATCTCGCGTTTCGAATTCCAGTCTCGGTGCGCTCACGTGGGCGGAAGCACAGCAGCGCGGTCGCCGCGAAACTGCTCGCAGATACCTGCAAGAAGTCTTGCGCCGTCACGGTGGACAAGTCGGAGAAGCGGCAGTCCACGCGGGCGTCGAACGGGAGAGCTTCTATCGATTGCTCCGTCGGTACGGCATCGAACCCGACGAGCATCGCGGAACGCCGCACACCGACGACTAAGGGGAACTCGCCTGGCGCTTCCGAAGACGACGCTCTTCACCGATGCTGTAGAGCACCGGGACCGTGAACAACGTGACCAGCGCCAGGGCGACTCCGCCCACCGATGGCAAAGCCATGGGTACCATGAGATCCGAGCCACGACCTGGCGATGTCACGACGGGTAGGAGAGCCAACAGAGTCGTGGCCGTGGTCATCACACAAGGCCTAACGCGGCGTTGACCCGCTTGAATCACGAGCTCATGGACTTCCCCCACGCTGGTTGGCGATTTGCCACGGAAAAGCTGCATGAGATACGTGGCGACGATGACCCCGTTGTCGGTCGCGATGCCGAACAGGGCAAGGAATCCGACCCAAACCGCCACCGTCATTCGTGTTTCGCCTACGTGGAAAAGATGCCTCAGATCCACGCCGAAGGGGGCGACGTTCATGAACCACGACTGCCCGTAGGCCCAGATCAGGAGGAAACCCCCGGAAGCCGCAAGCGCCACACCCGCGAAGACCATGAGCGCCGTGGTCGTGCGGCGGAACTGCAGGTACAGCAGCACGAAGATGATGGCCAGAGCAAGAGGCACCAGGACCATCAGGCGCTTCGCGCTTCGAATCTGGTTCTCGTAGGTGCCGGCGAATCGGTAGCTCACACCCGCCGGAATGACCAGCTCGCCTGATTCGATACGCTGCTGTAGGGCTCGCTGCGCAGCGTGCACGCTTTCCACTTCGCCGATGCCTTTGGACGGATCAAAGGTCACGTAAGCGTTGAGAAACGTGTCTTCCGAACGGATCAGCTGCGGCCCGCGCACGTACC
>CAYZDM010000790.1:0-1680 GCA_964476875.1 uncultured Sandaracinaceae bacterium
ACACCTTTGAGAAGATCGTCAAGGTCGTCTCTGGTGAGGACGCCGAGACGCTGGAGCGCGTCGCGCGAGTCTACGAAGCCGTCGTGGACGCGGGCGTACATCGGGCTTCATCGATCAAAGTCGCGGAGGCGGCCAAGGTGATTGAAAACACTCAACGTGATCTCAACATCGCACTGATGAACGAGCTCGCGATGATCTTCGACCACATGAGTATCCGGACTCAGGACGTGCTCGACGCGGCGGGGACGAAATGGAACTTCTTGCCGTTCACCCCTGGTTTGGTCGGCGGTCACTGCATCGGCGTCGACCCCTACTACCTCACTGCGAAGGCGGAGGAACTCGGCTACCATCCGGAGGTAATTCTCGCCGGGCGCCGCATCAACGACGACATGGGGCGTCACGTCGCGCGGCGCACCATCAAACTGCTTCGGGAGCGGGACCACGCCATCAAAGGTGCCCGTATCGGTGTGGTGGGACTGACGTTCAAGGAGAACGTCCCCGACCTCAGAAATAGCCGAGTGCCCGACATCATCAACGAGCTCCGCGAGTTCGGCATTCACCCCATCGTCCATGACCCGATGGCATCGAAGGAAGACGCCCTCCGCGAGTACGGCATCGAACTCCAGCCTTTCGACGCGTTGACGGACCTAGACGCCGTGATTTTCGCGGTCTCACACCAGCAGTGCCTCGATCAGTTTCAGCAGATCATCGCGGGCGTCCGCGAAGGTGGCTTGTTCATTGACGTCAAGTCGTTGATTCGACCCGAGGAGCTGAGAACTGACCTGCGCTACTGGAGTCTGTGAGCTCTAGAAAAGCCGTTCCGGAACGAATATGATGTCGCCGGCGGCAACCTCGATGTCCTCGGCTTGGCCTTTGGTGACGCGGGCCACTGGGACTCGATACCGGATGATCTCTTCGTTGACCCTGCGCGTGACAACCGTTGCGTCGCGATTTGCCAGTGCGGAGAACCCGCCCGCCATGCTGATGGCCTGCACCACCGTCATCCCCGGCTCGAGTGCGAACGTTCCCGGATTGGCCACGGCGCCCACTACGCTCACGCGTTTCGAGGAATAGGTCTCGACGTAGACCGAGACGTGCGGATTGCGCATGAGGTCCCGATTGCGGAGCTCAGCTTGGATCGTCGCCGCGACCTCGGGCGTTTCGAGTCCGTTGACTTGAATGGCTCCGAGGAGTGGGAAGTTGATGGTGCCGTCCGGAGCAATTTGGTGGCTACCGGTCATGGCCTCCTCGCCATAGACGCGCACAGTGAAGACGTCTCCAGGTCCCAAGGTCGTGTCGTCGGTCGCGGGGGGCGGCACTTCTGTAGCCTGGACGCCTCGTTTGCTACACGCGGAGGAACCAAAAGCCGTCAGTAAGAGAGTCGCTATCAGTAGAAGACGCGAAGACCAAGCCATGCTTCAAACCTCTGATAGTTCGCCGCGGGATCAAGCAGGGCGCCCGTCCCCGAGTACTCGAAATCGGTGAAGTCCGCCAAGTAGCCAACTTCGCCAAACATGGCCAGCCAGGCTTTGAATCGATACTCGCCAAAGATCCCCGCGTAGACACGGGTATCGCTGCGATTGGGTTCATTGCCGAGCAGCGTGCCGTCCGGGCTCAGGGCCAGTCCCGACCTGTCGAATGAGACCCAGGCCCTCAGGCCGAGTTGGAGTGCGCCAGCGA
>CAYZDM010000791.1:0-1679 GCA_964476875.1 uncultured Sandaracinaceae bacterium
GGATGCCTTCGAGTTTGTCGAGCTTGGTGTCGTTGCTGTCTTCGGGGAGGAACCGTGCGGCATGCGCCATGTGCTGAATGCTCGGGTAGAGCGGTGAGTCGGTGTGGAACGGAGCACATCGGTGACGAACACGATAATGCTGTTCGCCCCGGAGCCTTTCATGGACCGCCTTGATGATTCGCGACTTTCCGATCCCGGCTTCGCCGGTCAGCAAGATGGCTTGGCCTTCCCCCGCCAACGCGCGCTCCCAGCGTTCTTCAATCATCGCGAGCTCGTGTTCGCGACCCACGAGCTTGCTCGCATGTTCGGCATCCCGCGCTTCGAAGTGAATCCTCTGTGACCGCTGTCCGGTCACAGAAAACGCGTTCACCTCACCGGCAAACCCCTTGAGCTCGACCGCGTCAAGCGGAGACACCGTGAACACCCCATCGACCAGCCGCCAAGTGGCCTGCGACAACAACACTTCGCCAGGCTGCGCCAACCCTTGCAGACGCGCGGCGAGATTCGGCGTCTCACCCACCACTGCTTCCTCCTCCGCCACGCCTTCACCAATGAGGTCGCCCACGACGACCAGCCCCGTTGCGATGCCAACTCGCGCCGCAACTGCGCCGGTCGTAGCAAACTGCAGAGACGCAATGGCTTCGATCACGGCCAACCCCGCGCGCACCGCCTCCTCCGCGGCGTTTTCGTGTGCGCGCGGCCAACCGAAATAGCAGAGCACCCCGTCACCGAGGTAGCGCGCGATGTGCCCATCGTAGCGAGCGACTGCCCTAGCAACCGCGTGCTGGTAGTCGAGCAACACCTGGCGCATGTCCTCGGGGTCGAGCTCGCTCGACAGTTGCGTGGAGCCGACCATGTCCACGAACATGACGGTAAGCTGTCGCCGTTCTGCTTCTCCTTGAGCGCCCGTGCCTGGCGATGGCTCCGCGTGCTGGCCGCTGCCCTCCTGTACATCGAGCGGGAGCTGCTGAATCGCCTTCAGCATCTTCACCCGCGGCCCGAGCGGCAGCCCCATCTCCTTGAGATGCTCGTCCGTCAACTCGCCCAGTGCCTCGAGGTCGATTTCATTCTCCACGAAGACACTCGTGAAGCGTCCGAACCCATGCGCCGCGAGCCAGCTCTCGATGTCCGCCATCAGAGCGCCGAGAATGCACTGTTTTCCCTTCCCACGCGATGGCGATGTCAAAGCCGGCCGCGCCCACCGACCAAAGCCGACGTACATGTACAACTGGTTTGGGCTACTTAGCTACACGGTGCAGTCCCCGAAGCCGATCAAGGGCGAGCACGCGACGATCAAGCTCGACTTCCATTGCGACGACGACGGCACTGGCAAAGGTGGCGTCGCGACCCTCTTCGTCAACGGAGACAAGATGGTCGAAGGGCGCATCGAGAAAACGCAGCCAGCCGTGTTCTCGGCCGACGAGACCGCAGACGTGGGCAAGGATGAAGGCACCCAGATTGCGCCTCTTTTCAAGAGCATCGAGGACTCGGACTTCACTGGACGCGTCAAATCCGTCGCGGTGAGCATCCCGAGGTAGCGCGCCGAGCCGCTCAAGGTGGTTCAGGAGCTCTTGGGCCACGCGAACATCGAGGCGACGATGATCTACCCTCATCTTGGCCGTTGAACTTGCGATACGGAAGGGTGGACTTGGGCGAGGTACCCAAGGCCGTCCACGGCT
>CAYZDM010000792.1:0-1677 GCA_964476875.1 uncultured Sandaracinaceae bacterium
CGTTCATCGGCCTCGAGCACGACGACACGATAGGGTCCGGAGACGAGCGTCTCGCCGATCACCGGCACCTGACCGGCCAGGTGAACCAACATCCCACCGAGCGAATCAAAATCGGTCTTGTCCACGCAGATCGCTTCGCCGAGATGCTCTTCCAAGTCGTACACCGAGATGCTCGCATCTACGAAGTAGTGGCCGGGCGCACGTTCGTAAACCAGTGGAGCCTCTTCGTCGTGCTCGTCTTGAATCTCGCCGACGATCTCCTCGACGATGTCTTCCAGCGTCACGATGCCCGCTGCTCCGCCGAACTCGTCCACCACCACCGCAAGGTGGGAACGTCGGCGCTGCATCTCGCGAAGTAGAACGCCAATCTTCTGACTCTCAGCCGCGAAGAAGACCGGCTTTCGCAGCAGGTCCGCCAGCAACACGCCCTCGCTCGACGCATTACTGAGAACCTGAAACAGATCCTTGGCATAGAGGACGCCTTCAACTTGATCGATCTGTTCGCGGTACACCGGATAACGGCTGTGCCCCGACTCGATCACGCTTGCCAGCACGGCGTCAGTGCTGGTGGTGATGTCGAACGCGACCACCTGTGTGCGTGGAACCATGATCTCTCTGGCGACGGTATTCTTGAACTCGAGGACGCTTCGAAGCATCTGTGCATGGTCCTCGGCAATGGTGCCGGTTTCCTCGCCTTGCTCGATGACGTGCTCGACCGTGAGCTCCGCCACCCGGCCCGCATCCTCGACCTCGACCTCGGGCACGAGCTTCCCCACGAGCGCGGTCAGCCGACTCAAAGGGATCGCCAGTGGTGTCAGAAGGAGATCCACCGGTCTCAGCCAGCTCCAAGCCCGAAGCGTTGCCTCCCCGGACCGCCGACGAACCACAGCGGCGCCCATCGTGGCGAGGACGGCGTACGCAAGCGACGTGCCCAGCACCGCAAGGACGGCGCTCCACACGCCAGAAGATTGAAGGAGCGAATAGCCCGCCAAGGCCGAGCCAAGCGCCACACACAGCACGCGGCCGACCAATAGGCGCGACTGCACCGATGAGAGGTCGTTCAAGACGCGCTGGGCTGCCTTGGCGCTTCCGCCCTCTCCTTCGGACAAGGCTTGCAGCCCGGCTTCACCAAGCGTGTGAAGCCCGGCGCTAACGGCTGCGAGCAGCGCCCCGAGACCCACGCCGACGCCGGTAGCGACGGCCAACTGTATACTGGGAACGTCCAAGACTTTGTGCGCTTTTAGACTACCGAGGACCGCGATCGGCCGCAACAGTCGTGCTATTCACCGCCACGCTGGTCCCGAAGGGCTCGAATTCGCAGGCGAAGCGCGTTGAGTCGGATGAAGCCCGTCGCGTCCTGCTGGTCGTACACTTCGTCCTCCTCGAAGGTCGCGAACTCCGGGTCGTAGAGGGTGTTCGGGCTTCGCCGACCTACCACGTCCGCATTGCCCTTGTAGAGCTTGATGCGGACCTCGCCGGTGACGTCTTTCTGAGCGTCGTCGATCAGTGCCTGGAGCATCTCACGCTCGGGGGCGAACCAGAAGCCACGGTACACGAGCGACGCGTACTCGGGAATCAAGCCATCCCGGATGCGCAACACCTCTCGATCGACGGTAATCGACTCCACCGCGCGATGCGCCCGTTGAAGAATGGTGCCGCCGGGCGTCTCGTACACGC
>CAYZDM010000793.1:0-1676 GCA_964476875.1 uncultured Sandaracinaceae bacterium
AACCCGCGACACCCGGAGCCACAGTCCAGTGCTCTACCACTGAGCTACACCCACCGAAGGGGCCGGAGTCTAGCGTCACTTTCCGTGTAGGCAAGGCTACAAACAACGGCCTTTTTCGTAGTACCTGCGGGTCCATTCAGCCATGCCGATGCCAGCGGCGATGCTGATGGGGTAGCTGTGGTTGATACCAAACATCGGGATGCCCACCACCTGCTCGGCGGCCTCCAGAATCCCGGGCGAGCAGCCGTCGTCCTCGTTTCCGAAGACCAGCACCGCATCGTCGTGCAGCTCAGCCTCCCAGAGGCCGACCTGAGCGTGGTCCTTCTCGAAGGCGATCAGTCGCCAGCCTTCTTTCTCGGCGGCCTCTAGGAACGTCCGTTCGGTCGGGAGCTCGACGATGTTCTCGTAGTGCTGCATCCCCATCGCCGCCCGCTCGTACCAGGGCTCGGTGCCGATGAGGATGATCTCCTTCGCCATGAACGAGTGCGCGGTGCGTACGATCGCGCCGATGTTGAACGGGTTCTTGGCCCGGTCGATCGCGATGCGAAACGGATGTCGAATCCGGCCGAGCTCAGTCTTGATCTCGTTGCGAGGCATCTCAAACGGAGGAACGTAGGCCATTTACTTCCACTTGATGGAGCAGCCCATCGAAGGGACGTGCTCGAAGTCGACGGGGCGGTTCTCCAACGCTGCGTCGAGCACCGCGCGCAGGTCCTGGCGAGTCACGTGCGCCGGCTCCTGCCAGTTGTCGTCGATACGCCCGTTGTAGATGAGCTTGCGTTCGGCATCGAAGACGAAGATGTCCGGCGTGCAGGTGGCATCGTAGGCGCGCGCGACCTGCTGGCTCTCGTCATAGAGGTACGGGAAGGTGAATGACTTTTCGACCGCCCTCTCCTTCATCTTGTCGAATGAATCGTCGGGGTACTTCTCGGCATTGTTGGAGCTGATCGCAACGAGACGAACGCCCCTGGCATCGTAGTCGCGCTGAATCTCGAGCAGGCGGTCTTCGCTGGCGATCGCATAGGGACAGTGATTGCAGGTGAAGACGACGACTAGAAGCTTGGCGTCGGCAAAAGAGTCCAGCGACCAGGTCTCGCCATCGACGCCGGGTAGCGAGAACGAAGGCGCGGGGGTGCTCAGGGCCATGCCCTTGGATTGCATCAGAGCCATGGCCCTCCTCTAGTGCCGGCTGCCTGCCAATGCCAGCGGACGCGGCGAACGTGCTAGATTCTCAATGTCGGATGGTGGAAGAGGAATCGAATCACGATCCTTTGGTCGGGGCGACGCTTGGGGGGCTGTATCGGGTCGACCGGCTGATCGGGGTCGGCGGCATGGGGCGGGTTTATGAAGCCACGCACAAGCTGCTCGGCAAGCGGTTTGCCGTGAAAGTCCTCCCCGAAGGGCGTGCCGACAAACCCGACGCCACCGAGCGCTTTCTCCGCGAGGCCAAGGCCGCGACCCGCATCGAACACGAGCACATCGTGCGGGTGGTCAACTTCGACCGAGACGATGAGCACCGCTTGTTCATCGTGATGGACCTGCTCGAAGGCGAAGACCTCGCCGACCGGATCGACCGGGGCCCCCTCCCCCTCGACGAGGCGACCGAGATCGTTCGGCAAACGGGGCAAGCGTTGCAGGCCGCGCACGATGCCGGGATTGTCCATCGCGACCTCAAG
>CAYZDM010000794.1:0-1670 GCA_964476875.1 uncultured Sandaracinaceae bacterium
TCCTCAACACCTATCAGCCGGCCCCTGTCGATCCCGACTGGGCGCTCGCCCCCTCGGAGACGATTCCCTATGGCGCCGTCACCGTTCGCTACACCGGCACGGCAACGCTCGTGTTCTCCGATGCCGAGACCACCTGGATGACCGACGGGTGGTTCTCGCGCCCCGGACCGCTCCAAGTCCTCTTCGGCAAGATCGAGCCCGACCTCGGCGCGATCACACGCGGCCTCGCAGCGAACGAAGTCGACGAGCTTGCCGCGGTCTTCCCACTCCACTCACACTACGACCACGCCATGGACGCGCCCGAGGTCGCCAAACGAACCGGCGCCATGCTCCTCGGCTCCGAGTCCACCGCGAACATCGGCCGAGGCTGGGCCCTCCCTGAAGATCAAATCCGCGTCGTGACCAACCGCGAGCCCATCGCGCTCGGCAAGTTCACCGTCACCCCAATCGAGATCCGCCATTTCCAGTTTCCCAATCCTGAAATGGCCGCCCGCGCCCTCGGCGACCCGAAGATCGACGCGCCCCTCAAACCACCGGTCGGCGCCTTCGACTACCGAGTCGGCAAAGCGTACGCACTCCACGTCGCACACCCAAAGGGCACCTGGATGATCCTAGGCAGCGCCGGCTTCGTCGAAGGCGCCCTCAAAGGCTACGAAGCCGACGTCGTCTTTCTAGGAGTCGGCGGCCTCGGCAGCCAAACCGACCTGTACCGCGAAGCTTATTGGACGGAGACCATCGACCGCGCGCGCCCAACCCGGGTCATCCCCATCCACTGGGACAGCCTCACCGGCCCCATCGACGGCCCCTTCACCGGAATGGTCCGCGCCGCCGCCTTGCTCTCCAAAGGCCCCGACGACCTCCTCCCCTTCCTCGAAGAGAAGCAGGCCGCCAACTCCAACATCGAGTTCATCACCCTCCCGCGCTACGCACCGGTCGTCTTGTTCTGAGAGCAAACGCCTACGAAGAGTGGGGCGCCCCCTTCAGGCCGCCGCGCTGACTCCAGAAAGCGCCACCGACCGACCCACATAGCGACTTCCCTCGGCCGCAAGCGCCAAGAACTGCGCGACCTCCTGACGCGAGATCTTCCACTCTCGCACCTCGCCGTCCGGCGAAGCAAACGGCATCTCATCGCCGTCGTCGTCGGTCAGATGCACTGGCTGCGCGAGCACCCACTCGACTCCGCTTTCGCGCACTTCGAGCTCCTGCACTTCCGTGTCGGCGATCTGCGGCTTCAACAACAAGCTGAAAACCATCCGCTCCACCCAGCGCAAGCTGTCCCGCGTCTCCCCAACCCCATAGGACGACTGCACGACGAGCCGTCCAACGCCATGCTTCTGCATTGCCGCAATCACATTCCGCGTCCCTGCAGACCGAACATCGATCGGCGTCCGCGCCGTGCCGAACAAACGAACGCGCAACGGGTTCTCGGTGATCCCAAGTGTCACGATCACCGCATCATGCCCCACGACCGCACGCTCGACATCGTCCGCATTCGTCGCATCACCATTCATCAGCGTCACCCGGTCCGAAGTGATCTCCAGCGACTCCGCGTGCCGCGAGAACGCCGTCACCCGATGCCCGCGCTTCACCAGCGCATCGATCGTCGCCCGACCCGTTCCACCTGTCGCTCCAACTACCAGTACATTTTGTGCTTTTTCCATGACTACCTC
>CAYZDM010000795.1:0-1667 GCA_964476875.1 uncultured Sandaracinaceae bacterium
GAGGGGCGCCTTGCGTGGCCTGCGCCCTCAGTTCTTCCGGCCACGCTTGCAAGGCGCCCCGTCCGTTGAACCCCCGTGTCGCGCTCCTCCGCGTCCCGGCCACCTTTGCAGGCCGCCCCGTCCGCAGGGTCCCCGTCTCGCGTTCCTCCGTGTCCCGTTCAGCTGACGCGGTAGTTCGGCGCTTCTTTGGTCACCATCACGTCGTGGACGTGACTCTCGTGGAGACCCGCCGGGCTGATTCGGATGAACTCTGCGTTCTTCTGGAGCTCGGGAAGCGACGGGTTGCCGGTGTATCCCATGCCAGCGCGCAGGCCGCCGACCAACTGGTAGAGCACGGTTGAGAGCGCGCCGCGGTACGGCACGCGTCCCTCGATGCCCTCGGGGACGAGCTTGCCCACGTCGGAGACATCGGCCTGCGCGTAGCGATCCGACGACCCTTCGCGCATCGCGCCGAGCGAGCCCATGCCACGATACGACTTGTACGTTCGACCTTGATAGAGCACCAGCTCTCCGGGCGCCTCGTCGGTTCCGGCAAACAACGAGCCAATCATGACGCTGTTCGCGCCCGCTGCGATCGCCTTCACCGCATCGCCGGAGTACTTCACGCCACCGTCGGCAATGATCGGAACGCCGTGTTCACGCCCGACGCGGGCACACTCCATGACCGCAGTCACCTGAGGCACGCCTATCCCGGCCACCACGCGCGTGGTGCAAATCGATCCAGGTCCCATGCCCACCTTGACCGCGTCAGCACCCGCATCGATCAACGCCTTTGTGGCGTCCCCCGTGGCGACGTTGCCCGCAACGACTTGCACGTCAGGGTAGGTCTTTTTGGTGTCTTGCACCGCGTCGATGACGCCCTTGCTGTGACCATGCGCCGTGTCGATGACCAGCACGTCGACGCCCGCCTGCACCAGCGCTTCGGCGCGCGTCTGACGATCGGGGCCAACGCCAAGCGCCGCACCCACACACAGTCGGCCGAGCGAATCCTTGATCGAGTCAGGGTAACGATCGGCCTGCAAGAGATCCTTGATGGTGATGAGACCGACCAGCTCGCCGCCCTCCCCGACGACGAGCAACTTCTCGATACGGTGTTTGTGAAGAAGCTCTCGCGCCTTGCTCTGTTCGACACCGGGCGGCACGGTCACCAGCTCTTTGGTCATGAGCTGCGCGACCTTCTGGTTTAGGTTCTGCTCGAACCGGATGTCGCGGCTGGTGAGGATGCCAACAGGCCTGTCGCCCTCGACGACGGGCAACCCCGAAATCTCGTGTCGACGCATCAATTCGAGTGCGTCGTGAAGCGCCTCCCCGGGGCCCACCGTCACGGGGTCGACGATCATCCCCGTCTCTGCGCGCTTAACCTTGGTCACCTCGAGCGCCTGGAGCTCAGGGCTCTTATTCTTGTGGAGGATGCCAATCCCGCCCTCGCGCGCCATCGTGACCGCCGTGCGCCACTCGGTCACGGTATCCATCGCGCTCGACACGAACGGAATTCGAAGCTCGATCCCCCTCGTAAAACGCGTGGAAACGTCCGCATTCGCGGGCAAAAAATCCGCGTACGCCGGCAGGAGCAACACATCATCGAAGGTGAGTGCTTCCCGTAGGATGCTGTCAGTCACCGGAACCTCCCAAGGACCCTAAAAATTGGCGCCAACTATAGCGCCCCG
>CAYZDM010000796.1:0-1666 GCA_964476875.1 uncultured Sandaracinaceae bacterium
TCGTCGGGTGCGGCTCTCGCCGACACTGCTCAGCGCGGGTTGCACCCCAGGCACTCTGTGCTTCCGCCGGCACCGTCCCATCTGAGGGCGTATCTCCCGTCGACGTTTCTCCGCCCGAGGTGGATTCGGGTGCCGTCGGATCGGATGCGGGGCTCGTCCCGCATCCGTACGCGAGGAAGACCACCGCTCCAATCCACGCCAATGCTGGAACCCCGATGCGCATCACTGGTTCTCCTGGGTGATAGCAGGAGGCGCGATCCCTGGTCGAATCTCCAGCGGTCTGCCTCTCGGTGATCGAGCGAACTCGCCCGGCGCGTATCCTTGGAAGGTGGCGTCACGGCTCCGCGCTTCGGCGATGCATTCTGCGATGCGCTCGTCGCCATATGCTTGGAGCCTGTCGATGGCGATACGGGTGTACTGGTCGTCGAAACTACCCGCACGCCCAGCGCGTGCGGCCAATGCGTACCGAGCCACTGCAAAGCACTCGATTGGTCGCACCTGGCTGTCCAGCACTTGGCGAACCTTGTCGTCGAAGTCGAGTTCGTACTCCTCGCGCTCGTCCGGCCCGGCCTGACGGAGCGCCTTCTTGAGGTCCAGCGGCAGGACCACCGGGGTGTTGAGAATTGAGCGAGCCAGCACCTCGTACGCGCGCCCTTGGCGAACGTACGAAGCGATGGTCCATCGGGGACGCCGGTACTGGAACACCGGCTCGTACCCGTCAGCGATCGATTGGGCTTCCGTTCCGCCATTGCCGATCTGTTTCGTGATCGTGTTGATGTACCCTTCGACGGTCCGCGGCTGGCCGGGTCTGATTTGGAATTTCTCGAAGCCGGCGAGCCTGCCATCGACCAGAATGAAACGGGCTTCCGCCGCATACCCCGCCGCGATCGAGCCGGCAGGCTGACCCGTTCGCTCGTACGCGGTGGTCACGTCCTTGAGCGCATCGCGGTAGTCCCGGGTTCGGCCTCGCGCCTTCCAAGACTGCGCGATCGACCAGTAGGCCCGAACGACCAACTCCCCGGCCTCGCCATCGTTGCCGTAGACTTCGATGAACTCGCGCATTCCGCTGATGGCCTGCGGGTACCGTTCCTGCTTGTAGGCCATCTCCGCGATTCGGAAGAGCGCGTTCCGCTTCGTCTCTGGGTCATCGACGGTCTTGTAGACGCGGCGATAGTAGGCGGTGGCCTCCGGGTATCGTTGGAGCTGCTCGAGAAGAATCGCAGAGTTGACGAGCCCGTCCGCTCGCTTGCTTTGAACCTCCGGATCGGTGGACTTGGCGAATCGCGCCGAGTCGGCGAGGACACGGTAGTTCTCGACGGCCCTGTCGAAATCGAAGTTTCGGCTGGCCGTATATGCGAGCTTGAAGTGCGCGTTCGCGAGGATCGCGTCGAGGCTTTGCTGCTCCTCGGCATCTTCGGCCTCGCGTGGGCCAACCTCGTCGATGATCCGCTGGTAGAGCTGTCCGGCCGACTCGAAGCGGTTCGTCGCTTCGAGGGCGAGTGCCGCGTATTCGAGCGCCACAGGGGCCTGGCGGTCGCCGGGGTTGCTGTTGACGGCGGCCAGCAACATGGTCGCAGACTGCTCATACAACAGCCGTTGCTCTGTTCCTGTCGCCTGTCCGGCGCGTTTGTACACGTCGAGTGCGTCCTGGTAGACGAGGGCGTTG
>CAYZDM010000797.1:0-1662 GCA_964476875.1 uncultured Sandaracinaceae bacterium
CTGCTTCCGTGAATGTCATTGTTGTTGTCGTTCCTGTCTCTCCAGTGGGCGCTACCGAATGACTGCTGGACCATCGCGACGGGGAGCGTTGACTCGCTCCACCCGCGCATTGTTCCAGGGCCCCTTGGGCCATCAGCCATGCTCGTTCGCACTCAGACTGGACAAAAGCGGTTGATGAATAAGTTGTGGGTCCTCAAGACCCCCTCTTCACTCTTCGGTACCATCCAGCACGGCTCGAAGCAACGAAACGAACCGCGAAACCCGGAAATCTCTCGTTTTGACCCACTCAAAGCCGCCGGGGCCCCCCTGGCCCTGATGGTTTGACTTCACCCGTAGCGGGGCCCATACGGGCGCTCTGCGGCTAATTGGCTCTGGCCGATCGCCGCTGTTACAGCCGAATAGGCATGGGCAGGGGTGATTCGTGTCAGACGGGCGTCGCGGTTGTGGCACGCGGGACACGGGTTCTGGAACCGCCCGCGGCGTTTCGGGGTGAAGTGGGGCTGGCCCGCTCTTCGCATAGCTAGCGCGTCGAGGAGATTCGAATGAAGAACAAAGAGATCGGCATATTGCTTGGGGGGGTGAGCGCGGAGCGCGACATCTCGCTGAAAACCGGCGAAGCCATGTTCGAGGCGCTCAAAGCGCGCGGTTACAAGGTGCAGAAGGTCTTCGTCGATGCCGACATCGACCGGGTGTTGCGCCAAACGACCCTAGATGTCGCCGTGATCGCCCTGCACGGAACCTATGGGGAAGACGGCTGCATCCAGGGGATGCTCGAGACGATGGGGATTCCCTACACAGGGTCCGGAGTCCTACCGAGCGCGCTCGCGATGGACAAGCTCAAGAGCAAAGAGCTTTTCCGTCTCTACAACGTGCCGACCCCCTCCTATTACGTCGTGCGCGCCGATGACCTCGACCGACTCGAGCAGATTCATAGCTCCTTTGGTTTCCCGAGCTTCGTCAAGCCGCGTAGCGGCGGCTCCAGCGTCGGGGCGGGAGAGGCCAAGAACCTCTCGGAGCTCAAGCAGCGTTGCGAGGACGCGGCACGCTTCGACGAGTGGATTCTCGTGGAACGCTTGATTCGCGGCCGAGAAGTCGCCGTGGGATTGCTCGATGGCAACGCACTTGGCGCGATTGAAATCGAACCCAAGGGTGGCTTCTACGACTACAAGTCGAAGTACCAAAAGGGGCAGAGCGAGTACCACTTCCCCGCCCGGCTCTCACCTACTCGGTATCAGGGCGTGCTGAACCTCGCGGAACGGGCGGTCCATGCGGTCGGTGCCACAGGGGCGACGCGGGTCGACCTGCTGGTGACCGCCGACGAGAACGAGTACGTCCTGGAGGTCAATACACTTCCTGGCATGACCCCCACCTCTCTCCTGCCCAAAATCGCTGCAGGGGCTGGCTACGACTTCGGGGGCCTCTGTGAGGCGATCCTCGAGCGGGCCGCGCTACACGTCGGTGAGGGGCTCCCCAGCGTCTCCGAGGCCGAACGCTCTGCGCTCAGCGCCGCCAGGGTCCCGATCTCACCTGCCGAATAGCCATTCTTGACACTTCCGATGTGGGAAACCATAAATCCCACAGGTGAAGCTTTCGAACAAAGGCCGATATGGCGTCCGCGCCATCTTCGACATCGCTTTTCATAGCGGTGGCAAGGCCACACAG
>CAYZDM010000798.1:0-1659 GCA_964476875.1 uncultured Sandaracinaceae bacterium
CGGCTCATCCGCCCCAGTTCGGATCGAGCCCCCGTGTTGTGGTGATCGGTGTCGATCCATGCTTGCCCTGGGCTCGATTCCTCTCTAGAAGACACCGGAGTATAGGGGACTTCGCGGACAAATGAAGAACATCATCCTGGGAGCTTGTCTTCTCGCCGCGGTCACGACCGCCGGCTGCAAGAAGAAGAAAACCGCGCCGCCCCCTCCGGAGCTTGCGGTCACTCTAGTCGACCCCGGAGAGGTGCCGCTGGCCCCCCTGCAGTACGCGATTCCTCCGGATACAGTCATGCGGACGATTCTCGATATCCGCGACACCGAGGCGTCGATAGAAGAAGCCGAGGACTCCGAGGACGCGTTTGGTGTGTTGCCCGGGTTCAAGCTGCTCCTCCATGCGGGCCCGACCGTGGCGTTGCCGAAGGGGACTCGCTACGTGCTTCGGATCGTCAAGGCGGAGTCCGTGCTGCCGGAGGGCGTGACCGAAAGTCAGATGGGGGAGGTCGAGCAAGGCGTGCAGGCATTGGCCGGCTTGCGCGGCCGATTTGACCTCAACCATCAGGGCATCGTGGTCGACTCCGACGTTCCCTGGGCGCAAGGTCAAGAACGAATCCACCCGCGAGTCGCCATCACCATCGGCAACGTACGCTCAGCGGTCGCCACGATTCCGCTTCCGCGAGAGCCCATCGGTATCGGTGCGGTGTGGGAGGTGCGGAGGTCGTTACGGATTTGGAGCGCGCGTGTGACGCAGGTGACGCGGTACGAACTCACCGACCGAGTGGATGGGCGATTCCGTGTCTTGATCACCGTGCACCAGAAAGCCAACCCGCAGATTGCGGATCTAAACCCGCAGTTGGAGATGCATGTGCGCGGGTACGAGATGCACGCCGAAGGCCACGCGCTGGCGGACCTGAGCCTTCCAATGGCGCTCGAAGCGAGCCTCAAATCTAGCTCCGCCGCCGACATCGCGTTGGTGTCCCCTGAGAAGACCGAGCCCTTGATGGCCGCGCGCCGCTCGGTTCTACGTCTAGTTTCCAAGAGCGAATGAGAGTGAAAGGTAGATCCATGGTTCGTATTGCGATGCTCGCCTGCCTGTTGGTGGCCACCACGTCGTGTCGGTCGAAGTTCCAGCCTCAGACCGTCGAGGTCGTAGACCCGGGGCCCCCTCAGCGCGTGCTGCCGACGATCCGAGTTCTGGACGCGGGCATGACACCTCGGAGGCCGCTTCGCTATCGCGTCGAGCCCGGCGACACGGAAGTGCTCTACATTGAGCTCGCGCGCGCTCAGGCCATGCAGGCCGGCGACCAAAGCGGGGAGAGCGGGATTCCCCCGGTACAGCTAGAGGTGAAGATCGGCCCGGCAGAGCCCACGCCGCAGGGTCTCATCCGTCACGCTGTCCAGATCACCCAAGTCCGTCTATCCGAGGTGGCCGATCAAATGAGCCCAGCCCAACGCGGGCAGATGCAGGACATGCTCGCACCGCTTCTGCAGATCCGTGGTTGGAGTGAGATGGACATTCAGGGCCGGATCCGCAGGGCCGAGTTCCAGGGTATGGACGAGGTGCCGCCTGCGCTCCGAACCATGTTGGGCAACATTCGCACCGCGCTACTGACCGTCCCGTTCCCCGATCAGCCTCTTGGCGTGAGGGCCCGTTGGGAGGTCGAG
>CAYZDM010000799.1:0-1656 GCA_964476875.1 uncultured Sandaracinaceae bacterium
AGAAGACAACAAGGTCGCCCCCCTCCCCAAGGGCCTCGGCACATTGATCATGGAGCGCTTCGGCGTCCCCCCATCGAAGCGCCTAGGCGACCTAATCAAACAACTCACCGCAGCGGTGGAAGCCGGCGACATCGAACCCCAACAGCCAGCCGAATACTACCTAGACCACCTAGCCAACCACCGCTCCAACTACGCGCTAAACAATTAGCCCCTCCGCGCCCCGCAACGGTTCACGGACGTTGCAGTTGGAAGTCGGCCAGTGCGTCCATCGCCTCGTCGAAATCGTCCTCGCGAAACCCGGCTCCGCTCACCATCCAATCGGTGTGCGAACTATCCCGGTCGCCGTGGAAGTGTCCCAAGATATCGAGATGGTCCGCCGTTCCTGCCCACAAGACTTCACCCCAGATCATGCTGCTCGTAGGGACCAACCCGTCGTTCAGGGAACTGTCGAGTGGGAGTCCGAGCCGTTGCTCTAGGTACGCACGAACCTCCGGCAAGGGCTCCGGGGGCGGATACACCCGCGAGGTGCGACCGGCACCGACGTAGAGCGTTGAAAAAACAGCCGCGGAGAGCGCGGAGAGCGGAGAGCGCAGGTTCTTGAGCAATGCGACCGGCGCAGGTGCCGGCATTCGGGTGGCGATACAGCCGTATCGAAGCTTGGGGTTGTTCTCGACGCCCACGTTGAAGATGTCCATCGATTCCGGAGTGAGCTGAATGATCGCCCCCTGGTCGCTGCGAATCCCATCGAACCACTCACGGACTTCCGACTGCCCCTGCTCACCCAGGAAGCTGAGCAGGAGCTCTGTCGTCTTCTCGAGCACCCGGCTCTCGATACCCAGGGTCTCGTCGACCCGGCCGAGTGCGGCAATCAGAGGAGTCAACACCGTGAGCGGCGGTCCGCCGGCTTGGAGCGTCACGTACGTGAGGAGTGAGAGTGCCTCGACAATTCGTGTGCCTGCCATCGTCGTTAGGAAGTACGCAAGCGGTGTTCCGTAGTGGGGGGTGGAGATGCTCGTAGCCGTCTTGACCCGATCGAACCAATCAGGGCGATCGGGCCATGTCGTCGGCGACATCAGGAGGCGAGCATCCAGCCCACCGGTGGAATGACCCACCAGATGAATGGCGCCCGCATCATCGGAACATGCCTTCTGAATCGCTTCCATCAGCACCTGGCTGCGGTGAACGATGGAACCCGTTGGTGGCGACGACACCAACACGAACTCGCAGTCGACACCCTGCTCTAGAAATCGACTCGCAAGCGCCTCTTCAACGTGCGTGAAGTAGTCGAAGCCACCGAGTCGCGCGAAGCCAAACAAACCGGGAACCAATACGATGTGGTGCCGGGGACGGCTCATAACCCGCGGAGCCTATCACGAGCCGCGCGCTACTTCTTTCGAGATGCGTGTTGCTCAGGGCCACCCAGCACGTACACGCCTATGTCGTCGCCTCGAATCCGCCATTTCGTCGAGTCTCTTCGCCGATTGGGCCCCATCGAGTACACGAACACGACTCGCTCGTCGGTATCCTCATTGCAGCGATCCCGGAGCCAATACGCCGTGTCCCAGGGATCGATGAAGTAGTCTGCACGCTCTTCGGGGAGGCCTTGTTGAACCAGCGACGCGAAGGACCTTGCTCCAGGAACTCCACGTCGTAGTC
>CAYZDM010000800.1:0-1648 GCA_964476875.1 uncultured Sandaracinaceae bacterium
TTCGACCAAGGAGAGACGCTTTCGAAGCTCGCCGGTCAATCCGCGTGAGGCGGAGATCCCGAGCTTGCAGGTGTCCGTGCCGGGGCACGAGGTCATGTCGGTGATGGTGCCCGCGCCGGCGGCGGCCATGTTGAGCTCGGCCAGGCCGTCGTAGAAGGCCACGGCATCCGCGCCGCTCAGCCACCGGAAGGTGAGGTTCTGTTCGACCGTGCACCGAATCGCATCACCCGTGAACTCGTCCGCTAGCTCGGCAAGCGCGCGTCCCTGAGTCGAGGTGAAATCTCCAAGGGGCATCTTCACGATGGCGGAGTAGTAGCCATCCTGGGCCTGGGGCTTGAGGTTGTGCTCGGCCCACGCGTTGAAGCCGGGGGAGGCGTCGCTCGGAATCGCACCAGCTTCGCGGATCGGCTTCTCGTCCGTGACGTGCAGGTCGTCCAAGAAGGCGGTCCAACGTTCGTCCGGGCGAAGCGATGCGCGCTCTTCGGCGACGAGCCTCTTGAACTCGTCGATGCCGAGCTTCTGCACGAGGAACTTGATGCGTGCGCGGGCGCGGCTCTGCTTTTCGCCAAGCCGGGCGAACACGCGGGCCACGGCTTGGGTGAGCGCAAAGAGCTCTTCCTCAGGACAGAACTCGTCGAGGACCTTTGCCTGCACCGGCACTGCGCCGAGGCCACCACCGACCACGACGCGGAAACCGCGCTTGCCGTTCTGTACATGCGCTACCGCGCCGAGGTCGTGGAAGGTGACGAGACCACAAGGATTGTCTTCGCAACCCGAAAAAGCGATTTTGAACTTGCGGCCGAAATCTTGAACGTCGGGGTGACCCAACAGGTATTGCGTAATCGCGTTGGCGTAGGGGGTGACGTCGAATGCCTGGGTGCTGCACACGCCAGCGTATTCACACGCGGTCACGTTGCGGACGCTATTGCCACACGCCTCACGCGTCGTGATGCCGACGGCAGCGAGCCGGCGCATCATGTCCGGGGCTTCTTCGATGTGAATGTAGTGGAGCTGAATGTCCTGGCGCGTCGTGACGTGCAGAATCGAATCCGAGTTCTCCTCGGCGAGCTCGCACAACACGCGGAGCTGCTCCGCGGTCAACTTCCCGAACGGGATCTTGATGCGCATCATGCCCGGCGCGTCCCAGACCGTGTCCGGTCCCTTGGTCAGGTCGCCGCAAGGGAAGGTCAGCGTCTTTTGTCCGGTTCCATCGTCGCGAAGACCGTTGTCGTAACGCTGCCCATAGACGCCTCGACGAAGCCGAGTCTCGGCGAAGAGCTTGTCGTCGAGCTTGCGCTGTTTCTTGAGCTCGATCTGACCCTCGAAGAGATCCACCTCGCCCGCGAGTTGGTCCGGGATTCGATCACCAAGCTGTTCTTTCCACGAAGTCATGACGCTCCTGTGCCCCGACCACCCAAATGCGGCCGAAGGGGGAACTCCAACTATTCCCCAGTTTTCCGGCGGGTCAAGTCAACAACCGTTCAATTTGCAATCGGCCGCTGATTTTATTGGAAAAATCCTGAGACAATACACGACCAAAACAGTCAAGATGGCCTTTGCGCACGACTTGCTTGCTGAGTGGGATCTTGCCGCTATTGTGCCGCCGCCCGACCCCCAAAGTAAGGTGTCGGGACCATTCGGGGATCGT
>CAYZDM010000801.1:0-1636 GCA_964476875.1 uncultured Sandaracinaceae bacterium
GAACCGTCTGCTTGCCGTCGAGACTGAACGCCTGCCACGGGATCGCGATCTCGACGGTGTAGCCGGCATCTGCATCACGATCGTCGATGTCGCCCCGGGGTGAGACGCCGACGCGGAGCTTGCTGTCCCAGTCCACGTGGCCGAATGGCTGCGGCACGCGGCGCGAATCGTAGCGCGTGTCGAAGACCACGCCGCGCGGCGAGACCTGAATCTCGAAATAGTTCTTCCCGTCCCCATCAGGGTCGATCATCAGCTCGACGCAATCCTGCTCCCATAGGTGGTCGTCGCGTTCGCGGTGGCTCGCACGTAGCAGCCGATCGTGCACTTCGAGACCGACATAGAGGTACCGTGCGTCCCAAAGAAGCTTGGCCGAGGCTTGCAGCAGCGCGATGCCGCCGTTGCGGGTCTCGACGAACGCACCTGTGTTGTTGGCGAAGCTCCAAACCGGGTCCGCGAGTGAGCCGTCAAGCCGGGGAGAGCGTTTCGTCTGGACGACAGAGAGCACGGGAACTGCGACCTTGCCGGGCGGGGTCTTGCGCGATGCCTCAGTCGGGATGCGGACCGCGAGCACCCGGCCGTCTTGATCGGCGGGCGCGCCGTTTGTAGGCAAGAGTCGTTTGCCATCGCGCCACAGGCCAACGTAGATCTCCGCGGATCCGCTAGCCCAGTCCGCCGGCAAACTAAGATCCTGTGGGTCCCGCACATAGGTTCCCGGGCTCCAGCGGTCTGGTCCGTACAACCATCGAAGCGTGCCGTTGGCGTCCTGATTGAACGTTCGCGTGTGCTCAGAATCATCGATGTGGGTGAACAGCTTCCAACCTTCATCCAATGACTCAATCGCGTGCCAGTACCAAGTAACCCGAATCGTTTCGCCGGGCCGCCATTGCTCGCGAGTCAGATCGTAACCGAGCAGCTTGACCTGTCCCCCGAAGTCCAAGTCGAGGCGATGCTGAGGAGAGGGCGCGACCTTCGAAACATATGCGTTGACGGCTTCACGCTGAGCCGGGGTCAGCGGCTCTACGTCGCTCGTACACGCGGCCACCCAGCCGATGAGAAGAAGAGAGGCGAAGCGCGGCAAGCCCATCATACCCGGGGTCATCGTCGCGATTTGCGTCGCGACTTTTTCTGCATTTTTCGCTTGGACTTCTTCTGGACCTTGTTGACGACCTTGCGAGGCGCCTGGGCGGCCCCTGGACCGAAGCCACCGTGTTCGGCGACAGCGGCCTCGAGCAACGAGTCGGTCAAGTTGGCCATCATCGGGTTGCCTTCGAGGCCGGTGGTCTTCACCGCGTCCCGCATACGGTTGGCCGCAGCCATCTGCTTCATTCCTGGGATCTTCGACAACATGCCAGCCTGCGAACCGATGTTGCCCATCATCTGCTTCATGAACGTGAACCGTTGAAGGATCTCGGCCACCTGCTTCTCGGCCGTGCCCGATCCCTTCGCTACGCGGGTGAGGCGGGTCGGCTGCTTCTTGAAGAGTTCGGACTTGGCCCGCTCCTGGCGAGTCATCGAGCTCACGATGGCCTTGATCTGCCCGATCTCGCGCTCGTCGACCTGGAACCCGTCCGGAACGCTGTCGGCGAAGAACGGGACCTTGTCCAGAAGATCTTGCAGCGGGCCCATGTTCTGGAGC
>CAYZDM010000802.1:0-1634 GCA_964476875.1 uncultured Sandaracinaceae bacterium
CCAGTTCGAGAGGAGGGGTGGGACGGCTCCCCGGTCTGTTTCGCCCCTCTTCTCTACCCTTTTCGCAACATCGAATTTTGGATCAAAAATTTGGGCGTGGGGACACGCCGGGAGTTGAGGTAGTGATGAGTAAGTTTCTTTCCCTAGCGGTGATGTGCAGTTTGGCATTCCCCGCGCTCGCCCTAGCGCAGGGGCCCGAGGCGCCCAAGCAGGCCGCGGACGACATGGAGGCGGAATACGCCGAAGAGATGCCGACAGCCGAAGAGACGCCGACAGCCGGAGAGATCCCCGAGCACGAGATGCCAGAGCCTCCCAAGGTCGCGGCAGATGATATGGAGAAGGAGTACGCTCCCGGAGAGGCCGAAGAGGGCTCGAGCCCGTTCTTGGACGGTCTGTCCTGGCAGGTCATGGCCAGCGCCTTCTACCGACTTGGCGGCTACACAGGCGAAGGTGTGCTCGCCGGTGACTACAACAACATCGGCTACCCATACACCGGCTACAACGGCTTCGGTCTGAACTTCGTGGGCGGCTTGGCGCAGTACACGGGAGAGAAGTTCGGCGTGACCGTCGACCTTCGATGGGGAACGGGCGCAGCGCTCTTGACCCCGCTCGTGCCCGTCAAGCAGGGCTATGTGAGCTGGATGCCGAGTGAGTCGATCGGTTTCGACTTCGGCTTCTTCGACACGATCTTTGGCGCTGAAGTTGCCGACGAATGGGAGAACGCCAACTACTCACGCGGCGCGCTCTACTTCTTGCGGCAGCCTTTCAACCACATGGGTATGCGGACGAGCTTCGCGCTTGCGGACAAGCTGGGCCTCACTCTCATGGTGACGAACGGTGGCGTTCTCGGTGGAACGCCGGTCGACAACAACGAGACACCCTCACTCGGCTGGCAGCTCGGCATCGGCGCGGGTAAAGACGACGCAATTGGCTTGTTCATCGGTGGAAACCATGGCGCCGCCGGAGACGGCAACAAGGACTGGGAACAGTTCTTCGATGTGGTGTTTACCGCCAACGCCGGCATCTTCACACTCATCTACAACGGTGACTTCCAGATCAGCCCGACAGGCCCCCTCAACGACCCGACGGCGGTACCCCCGATCACAGGGGCGAGCGGCAAGTCCTTCGCCTACGGCAACAGCATCGCGATGATCTTCGACCTGGCCGATCAGTGGTCGCTCGGCCTTCGCGGTGAACACCTGAGCGGAAACGAACAGTACCGCGCCTTTAGCGGCGACACCTTCGGCTTCCTCGCCACGGCAACGGCGACCATCCGCTACAGGCCGGTCGAATACCTGGTGCTCAGCCTCGAGGGTCGAGGCGAGTGGACGTCACGACCAAGCTACTACTCGCGTGCAGCCGGAACAGACGCCGACGGCATGCTAATCGCCAACCGCAAGAACAACTACGCGGCGATCCTCGGCTTCACGGCCCACATCGGCAACTAAGCCCCATCAGAGGCAAGACAGGCAGAAGGCCGGCTCCATCGAGTCGGCCTTCTGCCGTTAAAGGGGACAAAGTTGCCACCCCCGGAACGCTGGCCCCCCCCCCCCGTAGAGACGACGCTTCGCGCCGTTCCACGGGGCTTCGCTGGCGCTGGCACTGGCACTGGCGCTGGCACTGGCACTGGCACT
>CAYZDM010000803.1:0-1628 GCA_964476875.1 uncultured Sandaracinaceae bacterium
CCAGCCAGCCCGCGACCTGCGCCGACTCTTCTTTGCTGAAGCCCCCCTTTTGAAAGTCTGCGGAGTTGAGCTTCACCGCGACGGGGAAATCGTTGCCCACCGCATCCCGCACCGCCCGGTACGTCTCCAAAAGAAACCGGGCCCTGTTCTCGAGCGAACCGCCCCACTCGTCGGTGCGTCGATTCGCGCGCGGCGACAAGAACTGACTGGAGAGGTATCCGTGCGCCGAGTGGATCTGCACGCCCGTGAACCCCGCGTCTTTCACCGTGCGAGCGACCTGCGCGAACCGCTGGATGATCTCCTTAATCTCTGTGGCTTCAAGCGCGCGAGGCGCCGCAACCATGCCCATCATTCCCTTGATCGGTTCCGCCGAAGGCGACACGGGACTCGAGCTCGACATACGCGTGCACTGCCGCCCCGGATGATTGATCTGCGCCCAGAGTTGGTTCCCCGTCTTGGTGCCGGCCGCGGCCAGCTCGCGAAGCCCGGCCTCGCCACCGTTGCCGTCGACCACGACATTGCCCGGTCGTTCGAGGTAGCGGCGGTCCACCATGAAGTTGCCGGTGACCAGCAGACCCGCGCCGCCTTCCGACCAACGTTCATACAGTGTCGCGAGCCGGGTTGAAGCCGTATCGTCGGGGTTGGCCAAGCCTTCGGTCATCGCGGCTTTCGCGATTCGGTTCCTTAGGACGACGCCACAAGGCAACGTCAGCGGTTGGGCGAGTGCATCCATGAGGCGAGGAGTCTAGACGAAAGGCGCGAGGTGGCGAGCGGTGGCGCGCCCTATCCTTCAGCGTTTGTCGGTTTGGCCCAGGAGCACGGCCATTAGCGGGCTGCCATCGACCTTGCCGTCTTTGACCAGGGCGTCGAGCAGCTGCTTACCGAAACGCGCCAGGTCCAGAAGCTCGCGAACCCGTTCCTCTTGAAATCGCGCCCTAGGCCGCTCTTCGGGCGTCTTGGCCTTGTCCTTCAAAAACGCGATCGCATCCTCCATGATATCGATCGCGTCCAACACCTCGACGCGTTCTCGCTCGTTGAACACGCGCGAGATCATCTTCCAGAAGTTGCCTTCGGCGGCATAATGGTCGCGTCGCTCGCCCTGAATCCAGACCTTCTTGACGACCCCCCAGCGCGTCAACTCGTTGAGCGTCATGGAGACCGCGCCGCTGCTGAGCTGCAAGCGCTCTTGGATCTCCGGGGCGCTGAGGGGGCGATCCGACAGATACAAGATCGCCCACAGGCGCCCCATGTTCCGTTTGAACCCCCAAAACTCGATCAGCCGGCCGATCGAATCGCTGACGAGGATCTCGCTTTCCCAGAGCTCTTCTTCGCCGCTCGCCACGCTAGCGCCCTACCGCGAACCCCAACCCTTGACCAGCCGCCTACTCGCATCAAAGCTGCGGCGCATGGAACGACCTACGTTCGAGGCGATGCTCGAAGCAGCAACTGGCGTGGAGCGCGACGGAAGCGAATACACCGTGGCAGACGACTACAGCCTGTCGGTGTACATCGGCAGGCCGGGCCAGGCGATGGAGGTGTCGGAGGTCGCGGCGATCAGGCTCGATGAAGCGTACTGCGAAGCGACGTCACGCGAGCACGGCTCGGTCTACTATGTGGAGTACAGCAGC
>CAYZDM010000804.1:0-1623 GCA_964476875.1 uncultured Sandaracinaceae bacterium
GGACGCTCGAGGACCTGACCGCAGTCGACGCCGTGATCCGGGCCGGCAATTTCTCCGCAGCCGCTCGCCGGCTGGGCGTTACGCGATCGGCTGTCAGCAAGGCGGTTCGGCGGGTTGAAGATGTGCTGGCGGTCGAACTCTTCGTCCGTACCACCCACGACGTGCAGCCAACCGACGTCGGACTCGCCTTCCACACGCGCGCGATCCATGCGCTCGTCGCCGCGCAGGAGGCGACGGCGTTGGTTCGCGAGCGACTCGACCAACCGGTGGGCACCGTGCGCTTGTCCCTCCCGACGAGCCTGGGCGTGGCATACCTCGCCGAGGGCCTGCCGGCACTGCTGGCAGAACACAGCGGACTGGCCGTCGAAGTGTCTCTGAGCGACCGGATGGTGGATGTCGTGGCCGAGGGCTTCGACGCCGTCGTTCGTATTGCCGCGACACGCGATCTGCAGGACAGCGAACTCATCGCACGCACACTCACGACCGGGCGCTTGCGTCTCTGTGCGAGTCCCGAGTGGGTGGCGCACCACGGACGACCCCGACAGGTCTCGGACCTCTCCGCCTTGCCATGCGTCGTGTTCACCCAGAGCGTCGACGGCGACGGTCACGCGACATGGCCCATCATGGACGACGACGAGCAACGCGCTGGCGTCCGCGTTTCCGGGCCCCTGCGCGCCGACAGCGGGCTCGCGCTTGCAGCCGCCGTGGCGAGCGGAGTGGGGATTGGACTCCTGGCCGGTTTTCTGGTGTCGGCGCAGATCGCGGATGGCCGACTCGTGGAGCTGCTGCCAGACGCCACGACGAGGTCGTACACCATCTACGCGCTGCGTCCGCGGACCGCCTATCGGTCCCTTGCCGCCGAAACCGTCATGGAGTCTCTGCGCGCCTGGTCCGCCGAGATGGAGGCCTGAGGTCGTCGGTGGGTTCGGAAGGCCAGAACTCGAGCGTAGGCGTCTCGTCTTCGGGTAGCGGCAGCCCCTCGATTTCGTGCAGGATGTGCTGGACGAAAGCGGAGGTTCGGAACGCCATCATTGGCTCGTCGAGACTACGGTGGCGATGGAAATCGAGCAGCGTACGTTCGAGCGCTGTCTCGATGACGCTTGCGTGCTTCACCAGGCCGACGTGCCGGAGCATCATGGCGCCGCTCAGCAGAAGTGCGCTAGGGTTCGCGACGTCCTGCCCCACGATGTCGGGCGCGGTGCCATGGACCGCTTCGAAGATGCAGATGCGATCGCCGATGTTGGCGGAGGGTGTATACGCTAGCCCGCCGACCAACCCCGCGGCGAGGTCGGTGAGAATATCGCCTTGGAGATTCGGCATGACGATCACATCGAACTCGTTGGGGTCGAGCACCAGCCGCATCGCGAGCGCGTCGATGATGACGTCGTCGGCGACGATATTGGGGTAGTCCCTAGCGACCTCGTAGAAGGTGTCGAGGAAGAGCCCGTCAGTGACATTCATGATGTTAGCGTTGTGCCCGCAGGTGACGCGCCTCGCCCCTTTGCGCGCGGCCATTTGGAAGGTGTAGCGGTGCACCTTCTCACTGCCCGCGCGCGTAATGAACCGACGACACTGGGCCACGTCGTTCGTCTGCATGTGCTCGATCGCACCGTAGGTGTCTTC
>CAYZDM010000805.1:0-1617 GCA_964476875.1 uncultured Sandaracinaceae bacterium
CGGTGAAGTTCAGAATGTAGTCGTCACCAACGAGTTGAAAGAGCTCAAAGCGGGACTCGAGCTTGGCGGGTAGCGTCCCCGTCCTGAGTATCAGGTGGTTCTTCGCGGCGGTTCCGATCGAGACGGTTTCTCGATGACGCACGATGCGCTCTTCGACGATCTTTTTCTCCCGAAACAGACCAATACGCAGGACCTTCGGTCCCGTGGGCTTCACCGGGACGGCCTGCATCTCCATCGTCATGGCCCCCGGACGTGGCCTCTGGCTGGGAGTCTGCGGTTGCGCCATCAGAACGGTTCCTTTTGTACGCTGCGTACGACCTTGCGGAGAAAGCTCGTACGCAACTCGAGGACTTCATAGCCCAGGTTGGATCGGTTGAGGATGTAAAACGCGTTGGGCTTTTGGACGCGTCCTTCGATGACGATTTCTTCGAGTTGGATGACGCGTGGTTGGCGTTTTTGAGGCCCTTGAGCAAGCGCCGTCGTGGAGCCAGCGAAGAGCACCAATGCAAGGCACATGGTTGAAGTCCATCGTTTCATGATGAAGTACCTCCCTGTTCGCGTTCGAGCCGGCGTCGAGTCCGTTGGATCATCCGATCGAGGTCTCGAAGATACTCTTCCGACTGGTCGTCTTTGGCCAGTCGCGGACCCATCTCGCTCCTATAGACCTTGAACTCGTCGACGGCCTTCTCGTATGCGGTGAGTTCGTCCATCCCCGGAAAATCTCCCGCTGCGGTAAGGAAAAGCAAGCCTAGACCGTAGTGCGCCTCGGGGAGCCGCGACTGCAGCTCCAGCGCCTTGCGGTAGGCGCGCTGCGCGTCGGTCCATCGTTGAGTCGCGCGGTAGGCGTCACCAAGGTTGACGTGAACTTCGGGAAGCGTCGGAACGAGCCGCTCCGCCACCTGGAAGTGCGACAGCGCCCCAGGGTAGTTGCCTCCAGCCAACATTTGAATCCCGAGCGCCATTCGCGCCTCCGCGTAGTTCGGGCGCAGTCGGATGGCACGCTCGTACTCCGCCATGGCTTCGCGGAGCTGACCTGGCTCGGCCACCAGCTTCTCGCCCTGCAGGAAGTGCAGCTCGGCTACGTCCGGATCTACCTGCATGGCTTGTGAGAGGATGGAGTCTGCCAACTCGTCCCGTCCCTGAGCGCGACTCGCCTTCACGAGAGCGATCAATGCGGGCACGAAGCGCTCGTCGCATTTGAGCGCTCGCCTTGCTGCCATCCACGCCTCGTCGAATCGCCGCGCCTCGACGAGAACCTCGGCGTAGAGCGCCTGAATCTCGAGGTTCGCGCGATACTCATTCGCGAGTGGTTCGACGGTCGCCACCGCATCCTGCACTTGCTTACGTCGAATCTGAATCGTTGCGATGCCACGGGCAGCCGGCTCGTAGTCCGGGACGTGCTGCAGCGCGCGACGATAGTAGTTCACCGCGTCGCTCTCGTTGCCAGCGCGATCGGCGAGTACACCGAGGTTGTAGAGCGCGGGATAGGCGTTGGGGTCCCTCTTCAATGCCGCCTCGAAGCTCGCCGCAGCGGCGCTGGCGTCGTTGCTTTCAGCCGCGCGAACGCCTTGGTCGAAGGACTTCTTTGCCTTGGACGTCATCGTCGGGTGCGGCTCT
>CAYZDM010000806.1:0-1607 GCA_964476875.1 uncultured Sandaracinaceae bacterium
CGATGCTCCCCCAACTAAGCGTCAGGCCATCGAGCTTCTTGCTGTAGAAGTTCACATTCTTTCCGGTTTCGAGTCCTTTCGGACGCAACCAGTGCAGGTCGCCCCTTAGCCACTCACCCGTCTTGAGCTCGATCCAGTCGTCGGTATCGCCAAACTCGAGCCTGCTGTCGCTGGTGAGACCCTCGGTGACCTGGTGCTCGGCCTGCTTCAGGGCGCCCTGGACACTCGTCGCGTCTCCCTGCGTCTGGGCGTGCGCCAAACGGGGAACGCAGCACGCGCCAAGAGCCGCGGCCGCGAGCGCCATGGATCCGACCCTGCGCTTCGCTGTAGGTCCGGAGTCTGGCATCCGGACCACGGCATAGTCGCTGTGGGTTCTCGCGCAAAAGAAAAAACTACGATGATGCGAGCCGCGATCCACTTTTCACGGTCCGACGCAGCCTGTAGGGTGCGCTCCCTAATGAAGGTCTCCTGCTACCAACTCGACGCTGGTCCAACGCTCGCGGCAACCTCGAAGGTCGAGGCCCTCGAGCGTTGGCGTGCCGGCGACGGCGTGTTCTGGGTAGATGTGTCTGAGTACGACCGCGAGTCGCTCAAGGGCCTGCTCGAGGAAGTCGGGGTCACGGGATTTCTAAGGCGGAGATGTCTTCAGCAGGGACGAGACACGGCCGCGTTCGCTTTGCCCAAGGGAACGTTCGCCGAGTGGACCATGTTTCTCGATCGGCAATGCACGAAGCGGGGTCACGCGTCCGCGCTTTGCCTCGAGAACCTCTTGGTGACGATGCATGCAGAACCCATAGAGGGTACGCAGGACATGAATCGCGCGATCGGGTTCCTCGAGCTCGAACGAGTTTCTACTGCGGGGGTCTTGTGCGCGATTCTTCTGCGCCACGGCGCAAGGACAGCCCGCACCACCAGAGCGGTTCGTGATCGAGTGCTAGAGCTGGGTCAGCTGATGGACGACGACATTGACGCCGTCGATCCTCTCGAGCTCGAGCGATTGAAGCGCTCCGTGCTTCTCACGGATGCAGTTGCCGAAGAGCAGCAGGAAGCGTTCGAGCTCATCGAGCAGGCGCAAAGCAAAGGGCTCGACTCTCGAGGCGCCCTTGCGTCTTCTTCGCGCGACTGCCAGCGCAACCTTTCGCCTAAACGAGCGAATGGACGGGCGCGTCGAAAATCTTCTTCGACGGATCCAGGACCAGAAGCAAGGGCTTCTCAACCAACGGCTCGGGCTGCTCACGATCGTCTCCGCGATCTTTCTTCCGCTGATGTTCCTCGCGGGTATCTGGGGCATGAACTTCGAGAATATGCCCGAGCTTTCAGGCCCCGGCGCCTATCCAATAGCTCTTGGCATCATGGCGACCCTCGGCCTGAGCTCTGCCTGGTTCTTCTACAAGCGAGGCTGGTTCGACTGAGCGCGGCTTGACCAGCAATTTCAATCCTGGCCGTGCGCCCCCACAGCGAGCGACCGAGGCTTCAGTCTGACCCGCGGGCAATCAGCCGACAGGCGCGCGGCCCCGCGCCTTCTGCGGGTCGCGCATCTCCAAGAGAGACACACCGACACCGTACGTCACGAAGTGACCGCTTGGACGAATCTCGATGATGCAGTT
>CAYZDM010000807.1:0-1600 GCA_964476875.1 uncultured Sandaracinaceae bacterium
GAAGCCTAGGCCGGCTGCTACTGAGAGGGCTACGAAGGGGGGGGTCATGCCGATGACGGCGGCGATCATGTAGTCGCGGAAGGTTACTCCGGACATGGCGAGGGTGTAGTTCACCGGGGGGATCGCCCAGAGAAAGAGGCGGATGATGATCATCGAGCGGATGGGGCGCTCTTGTAGATGGTTGAGTGGCTTCTGCAGGAAGGGGCGCTTGATGTTGAGGTCCTTCAAGGGTTGCCCGCCGATCGTGCGCACGATGACGAACGAAACGGCGACGGAGATCGTGGCGGCGATCACCGATGCCAAGGAGCCCCAAACCGGACCGTAGGCGAGTCCCGAGACCATGACGAAGACGAATCCCGGGATGTAGAGCAGCTGACCCACGCAGAAGATCGCAACGAACACAGCAAAACCGCCGACCCCGGCGGTACGCATCGACTCACGAATACCGTCGACGGTGAGTCCCTCGGTGAAGCCGGTCATGCGTCCGATCACGTAGACACCGACGAGGAAGACGGCCAACAATGCGAGGCGGACCCAGGTGTTGTTCACGGCCCCAAGTAAGACACACGCGCCTCCCCGGGACCAGGCGGGCCAACCCCCCTGATCTCGCGGCCACCTGTCGACCTCGCGGAGCGCAGACTTTACGGGGCCAGAAGCATGTCGAGTGGATTTCGGGTGACGCGGTTGGAGCCATCGAGAGAGTTGATGTCGATCCGACTGAGATCGACGCGCGGCGAGAAAATCGTTTCGTGGAACGAATCAACGACGCGCTGAGCATAGGTGTCTTCAGTTTCGTCCGCTTCCAGGTCCGTTTCGCTGCAACCCCAAGCGGTGCCGGTTCGACCGAACAGACAGATGCGCGACCCTTCCACTTGAATGCGGAGCCCGTCGCTCGAGCTCTCGAAACGTGGGGATCGCCTGATCGCCTTCGCGAGCTTGCGATCGACCTCGGCGTCGCTCGACACGACATCGACCGGAAGGGCCCAGCCGAGCCTACGGAATAGCCCCGGATCGGTGCCCAGGACCTCTTCATACATGGCGGCGGTCTCTCTCGGGTCGGAGAGCGATCTCGCGAGCACCGCCACTACACGCTGGCGAAGGAGTGCATCCCCGGGCTGGAGTGCACCGAGCGCCACCTCCGCGTGGGCCGTCGCCTGCGCGTAGTCACGTTGCGCCAAGGAGACCTCCGCCAGAACGGCGCTGTAGTAGGCAGCGGCGCCGTCCCGTGGATCCTGTCGCGCGACCTGTGCAATCGCGGCTCTCACCACGCCAGGCCCAAGCGCCCCGATGAGTTCCCCGAGCAGCCACGGCGGCATCACCGCGCTTCGTGCCGTCCCAATAGCAAATGTTCCGACGAGTCGTGGCTCGTCATCGAGGAAACGCGCCACCTGCCGGCCGCTCATCCACGCCTCGAAACGCAGCCAAAGCGCTTTGCCATGAGCCCACCAGCGCGAATAGAACGGTTGAGCCACCGCGCCTTCGACGATCATTTCAGCCAGGGTCAGCCGCGCTTGCCGATCGAGCAGGGCGACGATGCTGCGGTCTTGCTCCGGATCCCGGCTGTTGTGCGCGCGCCGGTCCGGCAGTACGGACGCCTTGT
>CAYZDM010000808.1:0-1598 GCA_964476875.1 uncultured Sandaracinaceae bacterium
CGACTACTTCAAGAAGCTCTTTGCACAGGTCACTAACCCACTGATCGACTCGATCCGCGAGGAAGTCATCATGGGGGTGGAGTGCTACATCGGGCCGGAGAAGAACCTGCTCACGACGACGCCGGAGCATGCTCATCGGCTCCGTATTCCACACCCCATCTTGACCAATGAAGAGGTGAGGGCGCTCAAGACGATCGACGAGCGAGGGTGGCGGACCAAGCTGATCGACATCACTTGGCCTCGAAGCGAAGGCCCCGAGGGCCTCGAACCTGCGCTTCACCGTATCCGTCAGGAAGCGGAGCAGGCTGTCGACGAAGGGTACAGCCTCATCCTGCTCAGCGATCGCGACGCGGGCAAAGACCGGATCCCCGTCAGTGCGCTGCTCGCAACGGGCGCGACCCACCACCACTTGGTTGCCGCCGAGAAGCGCACGCGTGTTGGAATCGTCGTAGCCACCGCAGAGGCTCGCGAGGTGCATCACCATTGTTGCCTCATCGGGTACGGCGCGGACGGCATCAACCCCTACCTCGCCTTCGAGGCGTTGTGGCAGGAGCGTCGCCTCGGCACGCTCGACGCCGACACCTTCCCCGACGATGAAAGCATCGTTTCCGGCTATCGCAAAGCCGTGGCCAAGGGGATGCTCAAGGTGTTCGCCAAGATGGGCATCTCGACGCTCCAGTCGTACAAGGGAGCGCAGATTTTCGAGGCAGTTGGCCTCAACAGCTCCGTGGTGGACCTGTGCTTCGCCGGAACGGCTAGCCGCATTCAAGGCATCGGCTTCAACGTCATCGCGCAAGAGCTCGTGGATCGTCACGCGCTCGGCTATCCGGAAGAAGACGAGCCCCGGCTCCCGATCTTGCCGAACGACGGACAGTTCCATTGGCGCGCCAACGGCGAACGACACATGTGGAACCCCGAGACGATCGCCAATCTGCAGGTTGCGGCGCGCTCGAACAATGGCGACGCCTACAAGCGTTTCGCCGAGCACGCCAACAATAACTCTCGAGACCGGTGCACGCTGCGTGGCCTCATGCGCTTCAAGAGGGGTCAGAGCATTCCGCTGAGCGAAGTCGAGCCGGCGAGCGAGATCGTGAAGCGCTTTGCGACCGGTGCGATGAGCTTCGGTTCGATCTCGATGGAGGCGCATTCGACGCTCGCCATCGCGATGAACGAACTCGGAGGCAAGTCCAACACCGGAGAGGGCGGCGAGGACCCGGAGCGCTACGCGCCGCTCGAAGACGGCTCGATGAATCCGATGCGTTCGGCGATCAAGCAGGTCGCGTCGGGACGGTTCGGGGTGACGATCAACTACCTCACCAACGCCGATGAGATTCAGATCAAGATGGCGCAGGGTGCCAAGCCCGGCGAAGGTGGCGAGCTTCCTGGCCGCAAGGTCGACCAGAAGATCGCATCGGTCCGGCATTCGACGCCGGGCGTCGGGTTGATCAGCCCGCCGCCTCACCACGACATCTACTCGATCGAGGATTTGGCGCAGCTGATCTACGACCTCAAGAACAGCAACCCTTCCGCGCGTATCAGCGTCAAGCTGGTGAGCGAAGTGGGTGTGGGCACCATCGCAGCGGGAGTCTCGAAGGCAC
>CAYZDM010000809.1:0-1598 GCA_964476875.1 uncultured Sandaracinaceae bacterium
CCCCGTCTCGAACTGCGGCAGCTCGTTTTCGAGCTCCGGTTCTTCTTCAGCCTTGAGCTCAGGCTTTGCCTGCGGGCCCGGTCCGGGCGTGGCGGTCGCATCCGCCTTTGGCGGCGCCGGCCGCAGCGGTAGAGGCGCGGAGGGAAGCCGCGTCGGTGGGGCTTTCGGTTTGGCCTGGTCCTGCTGCGCGATCGCGCCATGTCCCGAGCCAAGGAGCAGCGAGCCAACGACCAAGCAAATGATCTGTTTTCTAGAAGTCACGATTCATTCCCCGCCTGCATTCCCAAGGTGGCGTCTCATTCAATGTTGTACTCGATCGTCAGTTCGTTGTTCTGTCGCTTGACCCCGAGGGCCAGATTATCGGCGGTACGCAACACCGAGTAGGCTTCGAGCGCGGTGTCTGGGCTCGTCATGTCGAAACCGTTGATCGTGCGAAGCATGTCGCCGTTGCGAACGCCGAGACGCCCGAGCAAGCTGGTTCGTCGAATGCCGTAGAGTTTCATGCCGACGACACGCCCGTTCTCTTCGTGCGGAATGACCCGCGCGGTCTTCATCAGACTTCCCTGATTCGCCAAAGCTTTGTCGACCAAGCTGCGCTGGATGCTGAACTTGGTATCGCTGATCTTATCGATGCCATCATCGAGCTCGGCGTCGGTGAGTCCGGCGTTGCGTCCTGACCCCGGCTTGGTCGCGGGTTTGGCCGCTAGGGCTGGAACCGGACGAGCGATGCCTCCCTCTTCTTCGTCGAACATCAGGAGTTGGCACGCGCCGCCTGCGCCACTCACGATCACGCTCGACGAGTTTACTGCAAGCACGCGTGAGCCGTCGACGTTCGAGCCCTCGCGGTAGAGCATCGTCTTGCCGTCGCTCGTCCCGGTGATAGCCGCGAACGACCATTCGGGGTCACCTGGGCTCATCACGGATCCGACGAGGCGCAGCTTGTTGGAACACGCTGGTGCGGTTTGGGTGGGGTCCCAATCTTCGACGGGCACGCCGTCGGCGCCGCCGACCGATTCGGGAAGCGGCTCCGCGGTCAGGTCGCCCCGAGCCGAGTCGAAGATGTTCCTCCGCAAAATGACAGCGGCATCGCGCTTGCGCGACGCGAGCGTGTTCGCGGTGAGCGGGGCACTCGGCGGACGCACCGCGTCGGGATCCGAGGCGAGTAGTTCCGATGCCACGACGCGGGTCGTCCCCTGCGCCAGGAAGAAAGCGCAGAGCGCGAGCGTTGCTAGAACGATCGCAGTCGAGACCCGTCTTTCGCGCGGAATTGCCACCGTCGGTTACTAGAGCAACCCCCGTGCCGAACTGGAGAGGCGAAAACCGTAGTAATTTCAGGGTTGCGGGCTCAACTCGGACCCCCGGGGATGGACAAGGTGACGTGCTTGATCCCGGCCGATTGACAAAATGACACCGGAGGGGGCGCGGCCGTTCAGGCGGCCTCGTCACCCTTCTCCGCGCCAAGCTTGCGATAGATCGTACGCGCTGAAATTCCGAGGAGTTGCGCGGCAAGCTGCTTGTCGCCGGAAGTGTGCTTCAGGGTCCCCTGAATCACCCGTCGCTCGACCTCGCTCAAGGGTGTTCCGACCGCGAAGCTGAAC
>CAYZDM010000810.1:0-1598 GCA_964476875.1 uncultured Sandaracinaceae bacterium
CGACCATCGCTGGCTGGTGCCGCACTTCGAAAAGATGCTCTACGACAATGCGCAACTCGCGCGGGTCTACCTTCATGCATGGCAGGTGACTGGCAACACCTTCTACCGCCGCGTCGTCGAAGAGACGCTCGACTACGTATTGCTCGAGATGCGCCATCCGGAGGGCGGCTTCTACAGCAGCCAGGACGCCGACAGTGAAGGTGTCGAGGGGAAGTTCTACGTCTGGTCCGCAGATGAGATTCGTGAGGCGCTAGCTGACGATGCGGATGCATTCATGCGGATCTACGGGGTATCGGACGCGGGCAACTGGGAAGGGCACAACATTCTGAACCTGCGTGCGGAGCCGGTAACGGTGGCAGCGGAGCTCAATATCGCCGCGGGGACCCTGGCCACGCGGATGGCCGCCGCACGAACGAAGCTCTACGAGCGCCGTACGAAGCGCATTTGGCCGGGGCTCGACGACAAGGTTCTCACCTCCTGGAACGGTCTGATGCTGGCGGCATTCGCAGAAGCCGGACAAGCCCTGCGGCGGCCCGATTACATCGAGGCGGCCCGCTCAAACGCAGACTTTTTGCACCGCACCATGCGGCTCGATTCCGGACGCTTGCTGCGCACATGGAAGGCCGGATCCGAAGCGAAGTACAACGCGTACCTCGAAGACTACGCATATCTAGCCGATGGCCTACTCGTTCTTTACGAAGCCACGTTCGACGATCGCTGGGCACACTGGGCGCGCGAGCTCGGGGAGATCATGCTCACGAACTTCCGCGATGAGACCAACGGAGGCTTCTTCGACACTTCCGACGACCACGAACAGCTCATTCATCGACCGAAAGATCTCCAAGACAATGCGGTTCCGAGCGGCAACTCGATGGCCGCCAGCGCTCTGACCCGACTCAGCTTGCTGACGGGCAACGGCGAGTACTGGCAGGTCGCCGAACAGAGCATCGCCACGATGAGCAAGTTCATGAGTCAATACCCGTCCGGGTTCGGGCAATGGCTCAACGTTGCGAGCTTCATGCTCAGCGAACCCCTCGAAATCGCGCTCGTCGGAAGCAACGAAGCGCTGGCGCCTTTGTTGGAGGTGGTTCGCGAGGGCTTTCGACCGTTTCAAGTGGTGGCTGCCGGGGACGAACGCGACGAAGGCGACGAAGCAGCGTTGCCACTGCTCGTGAATCGCCCTCGGATCGACGGCAAAGCCACCGCCTACGTGTGTCGGCAGTTCGTCTGCCAGGCGCCGGTGACCGACCCTGACACGCTCACTCAGCAGCTCCGACCAGCTTCCCGCTGATCGAAAGCCCTATCTTGGGTCGGCCGATCCGAACGACGACGCCAACGCGCGGCGGTGTCGATGTCATTGCGACGGCGGTTCGTCGATCACGACGGGATTGCGAGGCTCCGCATCAGGCGTGCCGGTGGGCGGCGGCGTTTCGGGCGTGGCGGTGGACGGCGGCGCTTCGGGCTTGAAATCCGGAATGGTCCAGTCGATCCCGTCGTCGGTTTCGAGATCGGCGTTCGGCGTCACTTCGGCGCCCTGCCCGTCCGCTGACGCTGACGCTGACGCTGACGCTGACGCTGACGCTGACGCTGACGCTGAC
>CAYZDM010000811.1:0-1597 GCA_964476875.1 uncultured Sandaracinaceae bacterium
GGGGGCAAGAAGGGGGGGGCAGATTGATGAGTGTACCCTCGTTGGCGCCCCAGGCCAATTGCGCTCGATCGTTGGGGAGGTTATCGAAGTTCGGTGCCACATCGCATTCTTCGCCAGCAGATCGCGACCCCGGTGCTCGAAATTTGTAAGCAGCTACGCAATTCCGGGGAACGCGCCTGGGTGGTCGGTGGCTGCGTCCGGGACACGCTTCGGGGGCAACGGGTCAACGACTGGGACGTGGCCACCACAGCCTTGCCAGAGAAAGTGAAGCAAACGTTTCGCAAGGTCATCCCCACCGGAATCGACCACGGGACGGTCACCGTGCTGTGGAAGGGCGGGGCCTACGAGGTCACGACGCTTCGAGGGGAGGGCGCCTATACCGACGGACGCAGACCCGACAGCGTCGTGTTCGTCGAGGACATCGACCGCGATCTCGCGCGCCGTGACTTCACGGTCAACGCCATGGCCTACGACCCGGTCGATGGGCGGATGGCGGATCCGTTCGATGGGCTCAGCGATATGCACAGCAAGGTGCTGCGGGCGGTTGGCGAGCCGAGTGAGCGCTTTCAAGAGGACGGGCTTCGGATCTTACGCGGCGCGCGGTTTGTTGCGACCCTCGATTTCGAGCTTGAGGAGGCGACCGAGGCGGCGTTCCGAGGGGCGCTCGACACGTTTCGAAAAGTGAGCCCGGAGCGAGTGCGCGACGAATGGATGAAAGCCCTGAAGGCCTCGACGCCATCACGCGCCTTCGAAGTGATGCGACGCACCGGCATCCTCGAAGTGACCTGTCCGGAGCTGCTCGAACAAGTCGGCTGCGCGCAAAATCAATGGCACGCGTATGACGTATGGGGCCACACGATGCGCGTGCTCGACGAGTCGACGGGCGATCCGGTCGAACGAGTCGCGGCTCTTCTTCACGACGTGGCGAAGCCACGCACCCGCGCGAAATCGGACAAGACCAACGACTGGACCTTCTACCATCACGAGAAAGTCGGCGCCGACATGGCCGAGCGGTGGCTCCGTGACTACCGCTTCTCCAACCAGGAGCGCGAACTCGTCGTCGGCCTGATCCGCAATCATCTGATTTGCTACACGAGCGAGTGGACCGACGCCGCCGTGCGCCGCTTCATCAAGCGCGTAGGCACCCCCAGCGTCGACCCCTTGCTGCGATTGGGCGAAGCGGATGCCCTGGGCAAGGGCCGCAACGTGGACGAAGAACTCGAGTCGTTGAAGGAACTTCGCGGCCGAATCGACAAGGCGATCGAAGAGGGCAGTGCCCTCACCACCCAGGACCTCGCCATCGGGGGCCACGATGTGATCGAGCACTTGGACGGCGGCGCAGGCCCCGCGGTCGGAGAGATCCTACGAGACCTACTCGACCAAGTCATCGAGGACCCGTCCCTGAACACACGCGACAAACTGATGCCCCTCGTAGAGGCCCTAGCAGCCAAACGCGGCCGGTAGACGCGTAGATCGCAACTGAATCACCGGAGAACGGCGCGCGACGCCCGCTCGGCCGCGTCCAGGATCGCAACTGAGTCGCCGGAGAACGGCGCGCGACGCACGTGCTCGCGAGCGGGGCCCCGTCGCCGTCTCC
>CAYZDM010000812.1:0-1596 GCA_964476875.1 uncultured Sandaracinaceae bacterium
TCGCCCCTACAACGGATTTCAAATCCGCCGCCTTCGACCGCTCGGCCACTCCTCCGTGGAGGGAGCGATTTAGCACAAGGATCCGGTGCTGGCCCTTCACATTCGGGGCGATCTAAGCCTATATTGCCCGGTCCCGGCCGGTGGACGGCTGACAACTCATGAGGTGACCCTGTGGCTACAGACACGATCCCCAATCGATTGCTGCAAAGGGCAGAGAAGTCGCCCAACGATCCTGCCTACTACGTGCGTGACAGCGGAAACTGGAAGCCCACCAACTGGGGCACCTACGCCGACCACGTGACGCAAGCCGGCCGTGCGTTGATCGCGCTGGGCCTCGAGCCCGGGCAAACAGTCTGCATCCTCGGGTTCAATCGGCCGGAGTGGGCGATCATGGACATCGCTGGAATGGGTGCCGGTGGAGCGCCTGCAGGCATCTACACCACCTGCTCCCCGGTGGAGGTTCGATACATCGTCGACCACGCCGAAGCTCCGATCATCCTCGTCGAGAACGAAGACCAGTGGCGGAAGGTGCAGGCCGAGCGCAACAACATGCCGCACCTCAAGCATGTCGTCACGATGAAGGGCTGTCCTGCGATCGCCGACGACATGGTGATGACCTGGGAAGAGTTCATGGCCAAGGGGGACGGCGTCGAGAAGCAAGCGTACGTCGATCGCGTCAATAGTCTCGACCCGAACGCGCTTGCCACGCTGATCTACACCTCGGGCACGACCGGTCCGCCCAAGGGCGTCATGCTCAGCAACAAAAACCTGGCCTGGACAGCCAACGTCGCCATCCAGATCACCTCGGTCGACGCGGCGGATTGCATGCTCTCCTATCTCCCGCTCTCGCACATCGCCGAGCAGATGTTCACGCTCCACCTGCCGATCACCACCGGCGCGCGGGTGTACTTCGCCGAATCGATCGAAGCGGTTCCGGAGAACCTGAAAGAAGTGCAGCCGACCGTGTTTTTCGGCGTACCGCGCATCTGGGAGAAGTTCCACGCCGGCGTCGCGGCCAAGCTCAAGAACGCGACGGGCGTCAAAGCCAAGCTCGTGCAGTGGGCGATGAAGGTCGGCTGGGAAGCCAACAGAACGCCCGACGGCCACAAGGGTCTGCAGTACAAGTTGGCGGACAAGCTGATTTTCTCGAAGCTCAAGCCCGCCATCGGCATGGGCAACGCGCGTGTTTGCGTCTCTGGCGCCGCGCCGATCGCCCGTGAAGTGCTGGAGTTCTTCGCGCGCTTGGACCTCGTCGTGCTCGAGGTCTACGGGCAGTCGGAAGACACCGGCCCGACCAGCTTCAACACACCGACCCGCTACCGTTATGGCAGCGTCGGCCCCGCGATTCCGGGCGTCGAAGTGAAGATCGCCGACGACGACGAAATCATGGTCAAGGGTCCGAACGTCTTCATGGGTTACTACAAAGACCCTGAGGTCACCGCCGAAACGCTCTCCGATGGCTGGCTACACTCCGGCGACCTGGGCGCCTTCGACGACGACGGCTTCCTGAGCATCACCGGTCGCAAGAAGGACATCATCATCACGGCGGGTGGCAAGAACATCACGCCGAAGAATCTCGAAGGATCGATGAAGAAC
>CAYZDM010000813.1:0-1596 GCA_964476875.1 uncultured Sandaracinaceae bacterium
ATCGGGCAGTTGCTGCGCGTAGGCCGCGAGGTCTTCTTCCGGGACGGGCGTGTAGTATCCGCGGTCGACGCCGACGGTTCTCATCAGCGGGTGCTGTGCGTACTCTCCCAGAGACTCGCGGAGGAACGCGCGCTGGTTGGCGTAGCGCCGATGGTAGACGAGGCCGGCCCAGCCCGGAAACGTCCAACTCGACGTGCCAAAGCGTAGCGCAGTCGGCAGTCGGTCGCGAAGGACCTTCAGCTCGCCCTGTAGATCTTCGTCGTCGCTCGGAGCACTCGGCTCAGGCCGATCGAAGAGCCCGAGCTGCTGCTCTTCCTCGCCAAAGAGCGGACTCTTCGGACGGCGGGGAGGCGTCATCTCTGTCCGTTGCGCTTGACCGCGATATTGTGCTGTCGGAGCGTCTCGCTGAAGTGGTGCTCTCCGTGCCCACGCGCGACGAAGTAGAAGTAGTCGTGCTCTTCTGGGGCGATCGCGGCTGCCATCGCGGCCTTGCCCGGATTGCTGATTGGACCAGGCGGAAGCCCCGAATGCCGGTAGGTGTTGTACGGGTTCTCGGGGTCGTCCAGCATCGCTCGGGTGATCGTGCCGTCAAAACCTTCGCAGGAGGGAGCTGCTTCGGGCGCCGCCACACAGCCATACTGGACCGTGGGATCAGCTTGAAGTCGTCGCCTCGGGAGGAACCGTTTCGACTTCAGTCGGTTCCAGAACACGCCACCAATCCGGGGACGCTCCGAAGGAATTGCCGCTTCTTTCTCGATGATCGACGCTAGCGTCACGATGTCGTGCGTCGTCCAGCCCTTTAGGTTGGCGAGTTGGTCGGCGTACTCCTCTTGGAGTTCTTCGTATCTCCGGGTCCAGTTAGCCAGCATCCGCTCCACCACGCGCCGGGCCTTGGTGTCATCGTCAAACTCGTACGTATCGGGAAACAGATACCCCTCCGCGTCGTTGGCCTCCACCCCGTAGCTCGCGAGAAGCGACGCGTCTTCGGTCGCATCGATGAAATCATCGGCGTCGCACACGCCGTACTCCTCGAGCCGTTCCGCGATCTCGAAGCGCGAGAAGCCCTCCGGGATCAATAGCCGCACCTGAATCCGACCCAGGCTCGTCGTCGCATGCCGAGCCACCTCCTCAGGGCTCATCGGAACGCGGAATCGGATCTTGCCTTGCCGCAAGTGGGTGTCGAGTCGTCGCAATCGCATGTATAGCGACCACACTCTCGCGTCCTCGACGACGCCGGCCTTCTGCAGATCCCCTGCCAACTGGCGAAGGGTCGTCCCTTGAGCGACGACGAGATCTATCTCCTCGACGTCGCTGCGCGGACCACTGGTGTCGGGGTAAATCACGAACAGCCACCCCGTCGCGCCGAGAAGGGCGAGCACGGCAAGCAGGGTCAGAATGCTCAGCCCGCGAGCGATTCCGCTCCCGAGATCACTCTCGGCCCTCACAGGCTGTCCGGGTCGGTCCACTTCCCACCCTTATTGGCGTCTAGATAGCCTTGAAGCAAGATGGTCGCCGCAGATTGGTCGACAACGTCGCGCTGCTTGGCCCCTCGGCGCCCCATTTCGCGCAGTGACCTCTCTGCGGCCACGGTGGTCA
>CAYZDM010000814.1:0-1596 GCA_964476875.1 uncultured Sandaracinaceae bacterium
ATCCCGATCCCAGATACCCACCTCGACAATCGTCTCCGGAAGCGCCTGGTCGATCAGTCCACGTGTCATTGGACCCCAAGTCTTGAACTGTTTCGCGACCGTCTCTTGGGGACTGCCATCCGGCCCGCTTCGCTCGAAGCCTTCGGTCTGCCAAAACGCGCTCCACAGCCAATGGTCGCCCAGGCATCCGGCAAGCAGAAGTCGGCCGGGACCCATGACGCTGATGGCGCGATCCAGCGGAGGCATCAGGCCGCTGAGTTCCTCGCTCATTTGGTTCAGTGGTGTGCGTCCCCAGGCGCAGGTCAAACCGCAGAAGTGGGGCGGAACATCATTACGGAGAACGGCACCGCGAACGGCGGACAAAACGCCATCCGCGCCGATGAGCACATCCGCGCTCAGTCGTTCGCCATTCGCGAGCGTCACCTCGACGCCTGCATCGTCGTTCACGACATCGACGACGGCGGCGCCGCATCGGACGACTGAAGAGTCCAGGGCGCCAAGGAGGATACGCTGAAGGCTCGAACGCATTACGCCGGCGACATCTGCGTCTGGTAGGAACGTCATTCGGTCGTAGAGCGCGCCCGTATGCGTGTACGAAAGCACCTGAGCCGTCTTCCTACCTTGGTCGCGGACGGCACTGCCAACGCCCAGGCTGTCGAGCATCTTCAGCGAGTTCACGCCGATGTCGTAGCCGCCGCCGACGTCGGCGAAGAGCTGATCGGACTCTGCGCGCTCGAGGACCACGCATGGGATCCCCCCGCGCTGAAGGGTAAGCGCGGTACACAGGCCCCCCGGCCCTGCGCCTACGATGATGACGCGGTGTTGGTTCATGGTTGTTTCCCTTTCTTTGGACGCGTGTTCGTCGGTGCCGATTCGAGGCCCGAAAATGCGAGGGAGACCTGCGCGCGAATGGAGGTCTCGGCGTCGTCCAAGGTGAGCGCGGGCAACGCCATCAGCGACATCATCTGGGTTACGGCGATCGCGTAGAGCAGCGTGGTGGCGGCCTCTAGATCCAGCGTCGCAACGAGGGCACCATCAACTCTCCACTGCTCAAGGAGTTCGGTCAGACGTGCCATCAACTGTGCGTCGAGGCTCGCGAACTCGAGCAAGGCCTCCGGCGGCACGGCGAACGTGCGGGCAAAAAGCTCTCGGGTGAGGGGTTGTGCGAAGACCGTCACCGCCTCGCAGTACAAACGCAAAAGGGCGGTGCACTGTGCTTGCGGGGTTTGGCCAGCTTGAGCCACCCGCTGGTCAGCCTGATCGAGCACACCAGACGTAGCGTCGGTCCACAACCCAACCAGCAACGCGTCCTTGGAGGGGAAGTAGTTGTAGAGCGTGCCCGTGGCGACATCGGCAGCCTCGGCGACGGCGCTCATCGTCGTCGCATCGAGGCCGCGTTCGAGGAGGAGCACGCGGCTCGCCTCCAGAATCGCCTGGCGGGTTTTCTTACGTTTCCGAGCTTGTCGATCCGACACAACAAAAGTGTTGCGTCGTTCATATTTAAAGTCCACACCAATTATGAATATATTCATAATTGGGCTACGAGCAGACCGAGGCTAGCGGATAGTCTCGGTGTAGAAGACAGCGCACGTTGAG
>CAYZDM010000815.1:0-1596 GCA_964476875.1 uncultured Sandaracinaceae bacterium
GGTGCCAACGCCGCAACCTTTCGTGGTCTGACCCACGGCCCGACCCAGTCCGCTTCGTCCACCAGCGTCGGCACGTTTGTTGCTGACATAGCGCTCCATGGCCAAACAACTAGATCACTGGGCACGTTGTTTTCGGCTTCTGCGCCCAAGGAGAACCCCGAACCGACACGGAAGAAATGACCGTCTGGGTCACCGGACTTACCGGGCCGGTCACAGCTCCCGAATCCAACACCGCGTCGCAAGGAGTGCCAAATGGACTGGAGCGTGAGTTGGCCAATGGGCTTGATGTTGGTGTCCCTGGTCTTCTTCGTCAGCGCGCTGTTCGCGGTCGCCCGGTTCCTCCGGAACGCCTCGGGTCCGCAAGAGAATGGGCTCGAACGGCCCGACGACGGCACTAGAACGGACGGAGGGTGACGCTGGTGCGCCGTGCAAAGCCAAAACGACGTCGTGCGATTCGGCCAGGCGCGAATGCCAAGCCGCACCCGCGGCAACAACGAACGAAGCCAACGAGGAATCGCACCATGTTGGGCCTTATCCTTGGGACTCTGTTGGCGGCGGTAGCCGCAAGCGCAATAGTTTGGTCGGAGCGCCAGCAAGACGCGACCAGCAACGTGGCCGCGCATGGATACGAGGTCTCCGGCGATGTCGTGTACGTCAACAATCGACATTGCGCGATGAGCGATTCTCCGATCGCGGAGAAAGACATCGGTCGATTCGAGAGTCGGGTAGTCTACGATGGTCCGATCGAGCGCTTTCGCGGCAAGACCTTGGTGTTCAATCAGTGCTGCGCAAACTGCATCGAATCATTCCCAAAGAAGTGGGATGAGGAGCGTGATCAAATCATGCAGAAGCTCGGACTCGCGCAAGGCCAGCTGGAGTAACGCAACAATCGGTTCGTGCGTTTCAACTCCGACCCGTGTCGGGCAGGTGCCGTGCCCACCAGTCATTGGCCCGCTCTGGCGTCCATGGCGCATCGACCACGATGCCGCGCAGCCGTTCCGCCAGCTCCTGTGCGCTCCCTGGCCGCTGTCCGGGAACCTTCGCGAGGCACTCCAGTACACATTCGTCGAGCCCACGTGGAATCGGGTGCAGCGATGCCTCGGACGGGGGCGATGGTTCGAACATGGCGTGGGCCGCCGCCATCGCGATAGGCGTGGGCGCATCGAACACGAGCCTGCCGGTCACCAGCCAATACGCCACGCATCCCAACGCGTAGATGTCCGCACGGCCATCGACGTCGCACTCGCCCATACACTCCGCGGTCACGACCTCCGGCGGTATGAACGCCGGGCTTCCGGACATGTTCTGGGGTGTCGTGGGTTCGTTTCGGTCGCAACCGATCGCCCGCACCAGCCCGAAGTCAACGACCTTGACCCAATCGCCCTCGGTGGGGTGGTGTGTCATGAAGATATTGGCCGGCTTGATGTCTCGATGGACGATTCCCTTACCGTGAGCTTCGTAGAGCACGTCACATGCCTGTTCGAGCAAATGAATCGTCCGACTGGGGCTTTGCGGACCGAACTGTTTGACCAGACGTTGAAGGTCGATTCCGTGCAAGAGCTCCATGGCCAGAAACGGAGTGCCATCGTCTGCAGT
>CAYZDM010000816.1:0-1591 GCA_964476875.1 uncultured Sandaracinaceae bacterium
CGAGACCGCCAAAGCCGAAGTTCTGACCGATGTCGTTGCCCGTCATCGCGCCGAGCGCGCTACTCGGATCATTGCCAAGTGCGAAGTCCGCGCCGTATGGCGAGGTGGGCGCGTTGAACGAACCCTGCATGGATGCCAGCGTCCCGATGATGCCGGCGGTGCTAGCCTCTTCCTCAGCCTGCTCACGCGCCATCACCGGGTCGGGATTGTCTTTCGGTCCTTGAATACCGTACTTGTTGCGGTTCTTTTCCGAGCTTTCGTCGCCCATCTGGCCTTGATCGCCTTCATGCGCCTTGCCCGTGCCGCCGCCCGACGAATCGGAGCCATTCAGCCACTCGGGCTCTGGCTCTTCGAGCTCTTCCGGCTCCATGAGGAACTGGATCAAACGCGAATCCGTGCTCAGCAGGTCGGATGACAGGCCGCGAGGACGCGGCGGCTGGAAGTAGAACATCGTGAGTACGAGGCTCG
Organism: uncultured Sandaracinaceae bacterium; assembly: GCA_964476875.1. GTDB lineage: Bacteria > Myxococcota_A > Polyangia > Polyangiales > Houyiibacteriaceae > SG8-38. The sequence goes on from CAYZDM010000816.1 coordinate 469, forward strand.
CAAAGAGCGCCGCCCCGGCGACATAGATCATCGGTCGAACGTCGATCTTCGCATGGCCGGCGACCTTCTTGCCCGCCTTCACATCTTTGATGATGAAGGTGAAGTCGCGGTGCTTCATTCGGACTGAACCACCTTCGGGCACCGGGAACTCCATCGCCCCGGCGACGGTCGAGCTCGGCTTGAAATCTCCTTGGCCGCGCATCAGGTCGAAGGAACGCGTTTGATCACCGATCGTGGCCTCGCCCTTCGCGCCTTCAGGAACGATCGCCGCGACGCCTGCGCCCTGTGCCACGCAGAGCGGCATACGGTCCACACCGATCGCGTCGTGCCCCAAGACGTAGTCCACGTCTTCGCCGTCAGGCTCACCGACGTAGTAGTCGCGAGCCGGCGTCAGGTAGTCGACGTTGAGGACGTTTCGATCGCCCCAGATGACCGATACTTCAATCGCACGCTCATTGGTCTCGATCTCGTGCGCGGGAAGCGCGGCCGTGGTTGCAATGAGGCCGTATTCCGGGCCCTCCTCGGCGGATGCGTTTGCAAAGGGTGTACGCGAAAGACGCTTGGCGCCGACTTCGAACGGATTGAACTTTGGTCCCGACTCGTCGTCTTTTTGGGCAACCGGCGGCACGGCTTTGGCGCGCGGCTCCGACTCTTCGTCGAGCATGGCCGCCATACCGCGTTCATCGACGATGGGTGTTGCACGCCCTCCGCCTGCAGCCATCGCGACCGGTGGTCTCGATGCGACCGCCACCGTCCCGGTGATGATGTCGAGATGCAATCGCTTGTTGCCGACTTGCACCTGGTCACCGGTTTGCAGCTTCCGCTTGTTGATCTTCTCGCCGTTGACGAGAGTCCCTGACGCGGAACCAAGGTCGATGATGAACACCTCCCCCGGCGCAGTCACCTCGATCACCGCGTGCATGCGGCTGACCTTCTCGTCATCGAGGTGAATGTCGCTCGTCTGCAGACGACCGATCTTGATGATCTCTTGGCTCAGCGTTTCTGTGCTGAGCAACGCGTCTCCGTCGTAGACAGAAAACGCGACCGAAGTATTGTGGCTCGACTCAGTCACCCGGATCCCCCATTACAAATCTTCCACAGATTTCAGCATCTCGGGAATAAA
>CAYZDM010000817.1:0-1579 GCA_964476875.1 uncultured Sandaracinaceae bacterium
AGAAGGATGAAGCGGCGCTTCTGGTGAACCAGCTTCGTGCCGAGCAATCCTTGCGTTCCGAGATGCAATAGGCGGCGCGCCTACTCCTCGCCAAGTCTGTTGTGTCTTGCGGATCTCGACGGGCCCGTTGAGCGCACGCAGCACCCGGCCGTCGCGTTTGTACGTGCCCAGCGGGCTGGCCCCGCCGCCCAGGTCCGTGGCGCGGCCAGCGTTTGATCCGTCAGCCTAGATCACGACGCCGAGATGCTTCGGAAGCACGGAGAACTCAAACCTGCGGTCGAGAACCGGCTCTCCGTCAAGATTGATGTGTAGTTCTTGGTCGGACTCGAACGTGAACTCCGACAATTGCCGGTAGTGCAGAAAGCGGTTTTCGGGGTTCTCGGGGGTTTTGATTTCTTCGAGGAGCCGACCCACGTCGGCGGCAGGTCCATCGCTCACCACCGCGATGTCGAGCAGACCGTCGTCGAGCTGCGCCTTGGGTGCTACCTCAAAGCCCCCGCCGGCCAGACGATTGTTCCCAACGGCCATGAACACCATGTTCCCTTCGGCGGGCTGTTCACCCGGGACGAGCAGCCGACCTTCGTACGGATTCAGGGTGAACGCCTTGGCCAGACCCATGATCGTGTAGGCACCACCACCGAGCGCCTTCTTCATTTTCGTCGGCGTCGTCGCCGTGATCTCAGCGCCAAAGCCGCCGCTCGCCACGTTGACGAAGTAGCGCCCGTTCATGCAGCCGACGTCGATGTTTCTCGCTGGAGCGGTGCAGGCGATCAACAAGCACTTCTTGAGGTCGTCGCAAGGCAAGTCACAACCGTGTGCGAAGTCGTTGGCGGTGCCGAGCGGGAGGACGCCCATGACGACGCGCGGGCGGGCTGCGCCTGTGCCGACAAGCAGGTTCGCGACGCCGTTGACCGTTCCGTCACCGCCCCCTGCGATAATCCGTTCTGCCCCATCGGCCAGTGCCTCCTCGATGACAGGTGCCAAATCCTCGAAGTCCCAGGGGATCCGTACGCGCAGCTCGATGCCTTGGCTACGAACGTGCTTGACGGCCTCATCGACCGCGGGGTTGGTCGCTGACTTGCGATTTACAACTAGACAGATTTTGGAGGCCATGAGGATTCCTTGTCGTCGAGGAGCGGGAGTATACTACGGCGTCAGGGGAGGGGTTGCTCTGGACCAGACAGGCGGATGACGCTGAACCAGCCCTTTCCAGGCACGGTCTTCACCCAGTTCTTCTCTTTGCGAAAGAAGCGACGCCGCTATCCACGTAGCTCTCTTAGCCCTTGGTGACCAGTTTGAGAGTTCAATTGCGCGGTACTAGCTCTTTATGTCGCGTGGCTCGCGGCGCACACAGGCCCTTTGAATTCGCTATGCTCCCGAAATGAGCGACGGTCGCCGCTACGAGGGCAGGGCGACCGTCCGAGGTGCCACAAGACCGGGCTCACGATCGATGCGAGCCGGGTCAACCGGACAACGGGTGCACACCGAGACGCTCTGAGGGCCCGTCATGACTCAGCGCGGCGTCGTCAACGTGATGTCGTAGTCATCGAGCGCATCGAGCTTGCCGAGCGCCACATCG
>CAYZDM010000818.1:0-1578 GCA_964476875.1 uncultured Sandaracinaceae bacterium
GCGCTTCTTCCTTCGGCGCCGTGACCGAGACACCCAGCGCACTGAGCTTCATCTCGATCTCGTCGGGAGCGAGCTCGCTGAGCGCCTCCCGAACTCGGACCAACTCGGCGATCTCGGTCTCCACCATGCTGAGGCGCTCCGGCGCGACATCTAGTCCCCGCTTGAGACGCTTGGACTTCTTGAAGAGATCCTGAGCGAACTCCGTCGGACTCTTTCGCGGGTCGAGGTCGATACGAATGGGCCGAGGGACGTCCTCCCAGCTCGTGGTCTCCAGAAACTCAGCATTCGCCGGAATTTCCGAGACATGAGCTAGAATGAGGCTCGCGTTCTCATGAAGTTTGTCCGCCGCGTCGGCGCGCTCGAGGTCGCCCATGATCGCGGTCCGTTTCTTGGATAGGCGCTTCATGCGTCTCGTGAGAAGCCGCTCGAACTGACCCCGACGTGTCGACCGGTGGGCAGTCAATACCGCGGCGCCCTTGGCGCGAAGCTCTTCCAGGCTCTCGGGGTTGAGATGACCCTCCTCGGCGGGTACCGACGATGGCGCGCCGGGCGCCCGTACCACGACGGAGGCATCGGTCTCGCAAAGCCACCACGCTCCGTACGGTTTGTTGGGCGCGGCGATCAGAAAGCTCGTCTTGTCGCCTCGGCTAAGGGTGAGGCGCACCGCCCGCCCACTCATCTCCACGTTGTCGATCCGCGCCCCTTCGATGTGTCGGCGGAGCTGGGATACCGCGGGGCTAGCGCTTGCGCCGCGCGGACGCTCTTCCACCGCCCCCAGCGCCAGCGCACCTGGAAGCGTACTGAGAATCAGCACCTCGTTGCGGCCATCGGCTCGGAAGGAGAGGCTCAGGAGCCCGGGCTCGGGCTGGTCAACGCGCGTGATTCTCGCCGTCCACGCGCTCACTCTCGCCCTTCGGACAACGCCTGAAGCAATCGAGCTTCGCGAAACGATTGCCCTGACTCGATCGTGACGAACGCGCGTGACGCGCCCGAACTCTGAAGCTTCTCGAGCACGTCGAGGAGCAATGCGTGCGAGAACGAACGTCGGAATCCTTCTGCCAGAAGGGACGAGTAGAGCACATCGGCGTCCGGCGCGGGGTCGTCGATTGCATCGAAGCCGCCGACGACGGAGAGCCCGGTTGCCATCGTTTGCACGGTTTCCGGTTCCCAAAGTCCGGTCGGTGTCCAGGCGATCCGTCGACCGTCGACCCTCGGAAGACGCGCGAAATATTCGCGCAGTCGCTCCCTGTCTCGGGTGCCGGTCGTCACCGTCGGGCCGGTCGGAATCACAATCATCGATGCTTGCAGCGCGTCGGCGGCTTCGGATAGCCACCGGATGCCCGCATCGAGCTCTCGACTTGGCCTCAGCGGGCCATCGGGCGACTGCCAGGATGTCTCGGGCGCCCGCAACGCCAGCTCGAAGCCGTCCGGCAGCTTCTGCCGCCACTTGGCAAGCGTCCCAGGCTTGGGAAGCGGGCTTTGGGGGGCCAGCTCCGCGAAACGAAGCTCGGACGTGTACTTCGGCCCAGGGGGCCGCTCCAACAATGCGCCTGCAAGGAGCTCCATCGGCGAGAGGGT
>CAYZDM010000819.1:0-1561 GCA_964476875.1 uncultured Sandaracinaceae bacterium
AGCTCTTGGCGCCGATTCCCGAAGGGGACGACGAGGCCCTACGACGTCGGAGCGGAGAGCTGATGAACCTGCTAGAGCCGGTTCTGCAAGAGGTCACTCACGCCACCGAAAGCTGGGAGCTCAACCAGCTGATGAATCGGGTGCGATCGCTCATGCGCGCGGAACGGGCCAAGCGAGCAGGCGTGAGTCTCAAGGCACCCGACATGCTCGAACGCAATCTTGGGATGGCGAGGGTCTGGAGAGCCTACCACGTGCGGATGAAGAGTGAGCCGGAGCGGGTCCGGGCACTTCTCGATCGGGTCGCCGCGTACGACGACGCCCTACGAGAAGTGAAGCTCGCCGACGACGACCTGGACAAGCCACCACCGATCGAATCGAGGTGGTTACCGCTGATCTTGGCTGTTCAGGCAGCGTTCGTGTTCCTGGTCTTTCCCCCTGTCCTGGTACTCGGCGCGCTGATCAACGCGGCTCCCTACTTTCTGACCAACGTGATCTCGCGACTCGCGTCGAGACAATACAAGGACACCGCCACGGTCAAGCTGCTCGCCGGCATCGTTCTGTTTCCGCTGGCCTGGTCGGTCGCCGCCCTGCTCGTTGGCTTGGGTCAGCTCGAACTGCATGAATCGTTCTCCGGTATTCCGCGGGCGCCGTGGCTTGCGGGGATCACTACCTTCATGATCGGGGTCCTCGGCGGCGCGCTGGCGCTCGTCTATCTAGAGCTGTTCACGCGCACCTGGACGTCGATAAAGATCCGAGCGAAGCGGCAATGGGGCTCAACGATCATTCGTCAGCTCTCCGCAGAGCGGGCAGTGCTCTACGAAGCGATCGAAGAGATTCGTGAGGGCCTCCACCTGCCCGGCGAAGTGCTATCGGACGGCCGGGTTGGCACCCAAGACTTCGCGCTCGATGCGGATGACGTGCCCTAACCGGCGAGGCCTTTCCAAGGGATATCCTCGACTCCAGCTCTGTAGTTGGCGTAGCGGGCAAGAACGAACAGCAAGTCACTCAGACGGTTGACGTATCGGAACAGCTCGCCGCGAAGCGGTTCCTGCGCACCAAGTGTCACCAGCGAGCGCTCCGCGCGACGGCACACGCATCTCGCCAAGTGAAAACGCGCTGCGCCCTCGCTCCCGCCCGGAAGAACGAATGCAGTAAGCGCTGGTGGCCCTTGTTCGTACTTGTCGATGGCCCGTTCGAGCGCCTCGACCTGAGCCTCGGCGATCAACGGCATGGCGCTCTTCTGCTTCCGAGCCTCGGTAGATCCGAGTTCTGCACCCACCTCGAAGAGATCGTTCTGGATCTGATTGAGGAGCGCATCGAGATCGGGGTCGGACACTGCGACACGGCTCCAACCCACCGAGCTATTCAGCTCATCGACCTCGCCATATGACTCCACGCGAGGCGACGCTTTGGAGACACGGGCACCACCAAAGAGGCCGGTATCTCCCTCGTCCCCGGTCTTCGTATAGATCTTCATGTGTCTCCACCCCCACTCAGGAACCGATCCCCGACCGCTACACCACGCCCACTAGCGAACGCACGCGCATCAACTCTCTTCCGG
>CAYZDM010000820.1:0-1561 GCA_964476875.1 uncultured Sandaracinaceae bacterium
TTCTTTGGTGATGGAGGTGACCATCTGCACGAAGGTTCCATCGCCCCCTCCGGTGAGCACGACCGGGTACCCAGCCTCGACAATCTCGAGTGCGATTCGGTGGGCCTCGTCCAAGCTCCTCGACAAGAAGAGATCGCCGCTGCCAACCAGTTGGTCGAAGCTTTCAACCAGATCGTCGGTGACCTGCCTGGCGTTGCCGTTGAGCACGACGGCAACACGATCGGCCTTGTGATTCACAGGGTCAAAGCCGCACGAGCGCCGCACCCCAAGTAAAACCGGAGCCGAACGCAGGCATGAGAATCAAGTCGCCCTTCTTGGCGCGGCCTTCTTGAATGGCCTCGCTGAGGGCAAGCGGGATCGACGCTGCCGTCGTGTTGCCGTACTTCTGGATGTTGTGGACGACTTTCTCGGGCGGGATCGCCAGTTTCTGCGAGACGAACTCGTTGATGCGCTTGTTGGCCTGGTGCGGGATGACCAGATCGAGGTCCTCCACGGACACGTCGTTTCGCTTCAGCACCGACAGGCTCACTTCCGGCATCTTGGCCGTGGCCCAGCGGAAAACATGGCGGCCGTTCATCGCGGGGTAGACCGACTTGTTGTCGATCATCTCGTGGGTGAGGCGAGGTCGGTGCGAGCTAGCCGGTGCCTCCAGCCAGAGTTCTTTCGCGCCGCTTCCGTCAGCGTGCACCTCGACGTCGAGCACGCCCCGATCGTCGTCGTCGCCGGGTCCGAGGATCGCGCAGGCCGCACCGTCTCCGAACAGCACAGTCACATCGCGGCCCTCGTCGCTGAAATCGAGTGCCGTCGAGTGAACCTCGGCCCCGACGAGTGCGACTCGTTTGTACATTCCGCATCGGATCCATGCATCGGCGATCTGCATGCCGTAGAGAAACCCGCTGCACTGGTTGCGAACATCGAGGGCAGGCACACCGGCTAGGCCGAGTTTGTCGCCCAGAAAGCATCCGCTTCCCGGGAAGTTGAAGTCAGGTGACAGGGTCGCAAAGATGATCGCGTCGATGTCCGAGACTTCGATGTCCGCATTGCCGCAGGCCATCTTGACCGCCGGCACCGCGAGGTCGCTTGCGCCGATGCCGCTTTCCTCGATGTAGCGGCGCTCTTTGATGCCCGTTCGCTGCTGGATCCACTCGTCGCTCGTGTCGAACATCTTCGCGAGGTCGTCGTTGGTGACTACCTTCGAGGGCACGTAGTGCCCCATCCCCAGAATCGCGGTCCTTGCCATGAATCGAGTCCCTTCCAGTTGGGCCGAGCCTAGCGAACACTCCCACGAAAGTCGACGCGGCCAGCCGCCGGCGACGCCACGCCATCGCTTTTCTGGAATGCACCGGACCGGGGGGCTGCTATAAGACCGGGTCCTCGGCCGAGTGGCGGAATTGGCAGACGCGCCGGATTCAAAATCCGGTATCCTTTGGGTGTATCGGTTCGAGTCCGATCTCGGCTACCAGAAGAGTTCTAAGAGCCGGGGCACTGCGGAACGCGACGCGGGGTTTCGTCGGACGGGGCGGCCTGCATAGGTGGCGGGAAGGGCTTGGGGCCTGAGGCC
>CAYZDM010000821.1:0-1554 GCA_964476875.1 uncultured Sandaracinaceae bacterium
ACTGCTCATCGCGGCCGTGCTTCCGGCCGCTCCGGCCCACGCCGACGACAACTTCGCCGATGGTCAAAGCTGGGGTCTCGAGTTTGGCTTCGGCGGCGGCTGGACGGCCGACACCGACTACACGCGAACGCTCGAGAACTTCGGCTACTCACGGCCTCGCTTGTCGCGGTACCGGATGTCCCTCGCGGTAGAGAAGGCTCTCTTCCGATACTTCAGCGTGCTCTTGCAAACCAACCTACTCGACCATCAGGAGTGGGAGCGGTCGAGCGGCATCGGCCCGGACGACACCTTCAGCTGGGGTAGTTGGGCACTCGACGTGCACGCCCGCGCGTTCATGCCGACACCCGGTGGAAGGTTTCGCGGATACGTCCAGTTCGGCATCGGCCCGACCTTCACACCGTCGCGTCTGCGGACGCGCACCGGCCCCGAACCCACCCAGGTCCAACACAAGGAACTGAAAGTCAGCTACAACGTCATCGCGTTGCTTGGCGGCGAGGTCATGATGGGCGAGCACGTCGGTTTCTTTTTTCAGGGAGGGTACGTGTTCGCACCCTCGCTCGAGAATCTGCTCGGCGACCGACACCAGAGCGGAGGCGGAGTCCTCTTGGCCGGCCTCAGCGGCCGTTTCGGGAGGCGCCTATGAACCGCTTCGTCATCGTCGTGCTCATGCCCGTCTTCTTGGTGACCATGGGCAACTACTGTGAAACCGACCTCATCGACGACCCGGGCTTTCAGTTCTGGTGCGGCGAGGAACTCTGCGCATGGCAGCTCGAAGCGGGAGCCGTTCGCAAAGCTCCAAGCTGGCACGAGCACGACTACGCGGTCGAGCTAGTCGGGGCCCCCGTGGTTCTTGCGCAGCAAGCCAGCCGGGGCTTTCCGGCCTGCGTCCGTCTCGAAGTCATCGCCGACGTCGAGCCAAACGCCAGGGTGTCGATCGAAATCGACTACACAGGCGACGGCTCGGTTGACTGGCAGGCCCCCATCCAACAGGAAGGCTTCCGCACCGTCGCCTGGGAGCTTCGTGAAGGCGCGGCGCCGCAGCGCGATTCAGTCTTCTATGTCCGCAAGGCGAGTGAGGGCAGGGCGGTGATCATGCAACTCCGCGCTTCCTCGGAGTGCGAGACGTATCCCTGAGCGAAGGCGCGGACGTTCTGCCTGCTGCTATTCGAGCGGGTCGCGCATCGAGATGACACCTTGCACCGCGCTGTGCCTCCTCAGAACCTCGTCGACCGCACAATCGTTGACGTTGCCGCGCTCGGCGTCAAGCTAGCCTGCCCCGATGGTCGGTGGGTTGCATCATCGCTACACACGATGTGCAGCCTGAGCAAAGGTCTGAATCCCACACGACGTCGGGCGGGAGCGTGAGTTGCGCGACTGGGCTTTGTGACCCCAGCGATGCGAAGTTGGAACCAATTTTCCGCTTTCGTTGAAGAGTGGGACGAGCTTCGGATGGCAGCATGATGAGGTTCGACGACGGCAATCCGTACAGAGCTGCGCGCACTGCCCGTCAATCGTCGGCGTTTCTTCGACCAGGTCAGCGATCAACCTGGGCTG
>CAYZDM010000822.1:0-1553 GCA_964476875.1 uncultured Sandaracinaceae bacterium
CGGTGTCTTCTGAATTGCCCTTCGTTGATTCGCAAGCTTCGGCCGAGCGGCCCGATATTCGGCAACAAGAAGCCGGTCCGGCCGAAGCCGAGCTCGATCGCGTCGAATGGCGCTGGCAGTCGGCTCGGGACTTGGCCCTGATTCCCGGTAAGCGGGGCCCTCCCACGGCTGAACCGTCGTCTAGCGGCGTAGGGCACGACAAAGCCCACCTTCGTAGTCGCCGCGTCCTTTGGGGTACCACACTCGACCTGCTTGATCAGTCGTCGTCGGGGGTATGCGGCGCGATGGACCCCACAACTTCCAAGCCGGACACGCACCGCTCACCCACCCGTCGGGTCCAAATGACGCGTGCGCGTTTAAGGATCATTCGGCCCGTGTGAGTCGTGATGCGCAGATCGCACAGCGTGCCCGCTGATAGCCAGTCGTCGAGCGAGAGTTGGATGCCGGTCGCACTCACATCGAGGGCCGAGGCGATCCCTTGGATCGGCGACAAGATCTCGATCTCCGCATCCGAAGGCCGACGGTGCACGCGACGCCGCTCGTCCCGCTTCCACGCGCGCGGTATCGAGGTAGCTGTTGACCGCGCCCATCAGAGGTTCCGTTCGCCAGTTGTCCAGCTCGACTGCGAGCCGCCCTTGGTCCGCCAAACGGCGATGGTAAGCGCGCGTCAGCGGCACATAGTACCGGCTGGTATATTCGCGCAGCATACGGTTGGTGGAATACTGCAACGTTACCTCTCTCATGCTGGCCCGTGTAGACCTGCAAACTCCCGGAGACAATTCAATCGCGCAACACCGACACGAAAGCGACGCGTGCCAAGTCTGCCACAAAAAAAACCAGTGAATCAACTGCTTCCCGCCGCCATGGTGAGAGGCGCTGCCAAGGACTTGATTCGCAAAGACCATCGCGATTGGAACAATAGCGGATATATCTGTTTCACGTGCCTCAACGAATGCCGCTCCGAGTACGTGCAGCAGCTCATGGAAAAAGACCTCGGCGAGCTGGATGAGCTGGAGCGGGAGGTGGTCGAGAGCCTCGAAGACAACGCCTTGCTCTCGGAGAACCTCAACGAGGAATACGCACGTTCCATCACCCGAGGGGAACGTCTTGCGGACAAGGTCGCCGAGCTCGGCGGAAGCTGGAGGTTCATCATCTGGTTTCTCGTGTCTCTCGGTATCTGGATCGCGCTCAACTCTTTGCTGTTTCTCTGGAAACCCTTTGACCCTTATCCATTCATCCTGCTCAACCTAGTGCTCTCCCTGCTCGCTGCGATACAGGCGCCGATCATCATGATGAGCCAGAACCGGCAAGGAGAGCGTGACCGGATTCGCGCCGAGAACGACTACCAGCTGAACCTGAAAGCAGAGATGGAAATACGCATGATTAAGGAAAGGATCGACCAGCTGCTGCACCAGGAGATGCGTGGCTTCATGGAGATTCAACAGATCCAAATGGACATGCTCCCGGAGCTCCACGGCGATCTGCGCCGTCGCTGAGGGGCAGGATTCAATGAATCGCGTCAGAACCGGGCCTGAGACCGGCCCTCCAGATGA
>CAYZDM010000823.1:0-1549 GCA_964476875.1 uncultured Sandaracinaceae bacterium
CTGCGGCCGGGCCATCTAATGCGATAGCACCCGCCGGAGAAATGTGATCCGTCGTGACCGAGTCGCCGAGAAGGCAAAGCACACGAGCGCCCTCGATGTCGGTCGGCGGTGCAGGGGCGTTCGCTTCGACTCCTTCGAAGAAGGGAGGGAGTCGTACGTAGGTGGACTCCGGATCCCACTGATAACGATTCGCCTCCTCGAAGCTCACCTCGCGCCACTGTGGCGTTCCATCGAGGACCACCGCGTAGCGCTCGACAAACTGCTCCTTCTTCACCGAGCGCCGCAGCGTCTCCGTCACTTCCTGATTCGACGGCCAGATGTCGCGAAGGAACACGTCGTTGCCTTCCGCGTCCTGCCCCAGAGCCTCGGCCTCGAAATCGATGTCCATCGTTCCGGCGAGCGCGTACGCCACGACCAGCGGCGGTGACGCTAGGTAGTTCGCGCGGGTCAGCGGATTGACGCGACCCTCGAAGTTGCGGTTTCCGCTCAGGGCGGCGGTGACGATCAAGTCGTTGGCTTTGACCGCTTCCGCGATCTCTGGATCGAGAGGTCCGGAGTTGCCGATGCACGTCGTACAGCCGTAGCCGACTAAGTTGAACCGAAGGGTGTTGAGGTCGTCCATCAGCCCGGCCGCGTCGAGATACTCGGTCACCACCTGTGAGCCTGGCGCAAGGCTCGTCTTGACCCACGGCTTGGTCCGGAGGCCCTTCTCGACCGCCTTCTTGGCAACCAGTCCCGCGGCCAACATGACCGACGGGTTTGAAGTGTTGGTGCAGCTCGTGATCGCGGCGATGACCACCGCACCATTTTGAAGCTGGAAGGTGTCGTCTCCGCGTGTCACTGACACGGCCTTGTCTGCTGACGCTTCGAAGCCCTGAAGCACGTTGTGCCAGGAGCGCTTCGATGCGCTCAAGGCGATTCGATCTTGAGGGCGTTTTGGTCCCGCGATCGAAGGGACCACGTCGCCGAGGTCGAGCGCAAGCGTGTCGGTGAATCGGGGCTCCGGCGCACTCGCACTGTGAAAAAGACCCTGCTCCTTCAGCACACGCTCGACGACATCGACATGAGCGTCGTCGCGGCCGCTGAACCGAAGATAAGCAAGCGTCTCATTGTCGACCGGAAAGAAGCCCATCGTCGCCCCGTACTCCGGCGCCATGTTGGCGATCGTTGCGCGGTCCGGAAGCGCGAGGTTCTCCATGCCCTCTCCGTAGAACTCCACGAACTTCCCGACGACACCCTTCTCACGGAGCATCTGTGTCACGGTCAACACGGCGTCCGTCGCGGTCGCGCCCTCCGGCAGTTTGCCGGTCAGCTTGAACCCGACGACCTGTGGCAACAGCATGCTGATCGGCTGACCCAGCATCGCGGCTTCCGCTTCGATGCCGCCCACGCCCCAACCGAGCACACCGAGACCATTGATCATGGTCGTATGCGAGTCGGTGCCGACGAGGCTGTCTGGATACGCGATGGTTTTGCCGTCGGCGTCCCGCGTGAAGACCACACTTGCGATATACTCGAGGTTGACCTGGTGCACGATGCCGGTGCCCGG
>CAYZDM010000824.1:0-1549 GCA_964476875.1 uncultured Sandaracinaceae bacterium
GTGAAGGTGAATAGGGAGCGGGCGTCTTTGGGGGAGAGGTTGATGCAGCCGTGGCTTCGGCGGCGACCGAAATCGTTGTGCCAAAAGGCGGCGTGGAAACCGTAGGAGCCCTTGAAGAACTGGACCCAAGGGACGTCTTGGATCGAATAGTTCTTGGGGATGTCGGTGCGGTCGATGTCGTCCATGTCGGAGTAGGCGAGCTTGACCCAGAGCTGGAAGGTGCCGATCGGGGTTTGCGATGCCTTGGTGTTCTTGCCGGTGGAGACCAGCGTGGCGAACATCGGGGTGGCGCCTTCGTAGGCGACGAGGACTTGCTGTTCGATGTCGACGTCGATCCAGCGATCGGTCGGGCCGACGCCTTCCGGTGGTGACATGCGCTGCGCGCGCGCCAAGGCTGGTGTTCTGACCCACCCTCCCCCGACCAGTTGCGTCCACGCGCCCCTAGTGGATTGGACGCGAACGAGGGCGTGACGTTTTAGACGTTTGGTAACCGGCCCCTGCGGGCGCTGGTGAACCTTGGCCGGTCTGATCGAGACCCAGGCCAGGTTGAGGGGCTCGCCCGAGGCTAACTTCACCCCGGAAAACGCACTGCCATCGACGAAGTGCACCGAGCCGCGCTCGACCCAGAGGTGACGGCGTGTTCGGATGAACTCGACGCCTTCGTACACCTGCTCGCCGGTAACGACGATGCCGAAACCCTTGCCGAGCGCTTCGCTGTAGTCGTTGCGGAAGTAGTCGCTCGGGTGGGCGTAGGCGCGGGTGCCGTCGAAGCGAATGAATGCGTAGCGCTGCGGCAGGCGTGCCCCGATTGGCGCGAACTCGTCTATCTTCGGTCCAGGTGGCGCGGACGAAGGTTTGACGTGCCCCTCGCAGATGTAGAGCTCGTCCCGCGTTTGGTACCAGACGCCTGTCGAGCAGCCTTCGCCGAACACGCGGCGCGCGAAGCCTAGGCGTGTGCCCGCACCAACCGTGCCGCGTCGCTGTGATTCGCCGCTCGGGCCGAGCATGATCGGTGCGCCGTCATCGACGACCTCGATCGAACGGGCCCAACTCGGAGCAGGCGCGGCGGCCTGCACCGTCTCTACATCGGCCGCGACCGGTTGCGACCAACCGAGCACCACTGCTGCTGCCAGCACGAACGCGACCCCACCCATGGGGTTCATGATAGGCACCCGAGCGCCAAAGGCTCAATCTTCGTCGTCTGGGCCGTCAGATTCCCCGCGCAAACCGTAGCGTTTGGCCAGCTCTCGGAGGTGGTAGCGGGTGAGGCCTGCGGCGCGCGCGCTGCGACTAATGTTGTCGCCGTGTTTGTCGAGGACTGCTTTGAGGTATTGCGCCTCGAATGCGTCGACGACCTTCTGCTTGGCATCTTTGAATGGGATTTCGTTGTCTACGAACTGTTCGGCTGTGCCACCGGGGAACACGACTGGCGGCGTCTTCTGCGACGCGGGCAGGAGGTCGTGCATGCCGAGCTCCGGTTGGTCGGCAAGCGACACTGCGCGTTCGATCGTGTTCTTCAGCTCGCGGACGTTGCCGGGCCAGGGGTAGG
>CAYZDM010000825.1:0-1549 GCA_964476875.1 uncultured Sandaracinaceae bacterium
CGCTCGAACTCGGCCATGTTCTGATAGTTCTTCGGTCCTCTAGGGCGCATGTCCCCTCCCTTTTTGCCAGCCGACCCACTGAAACGGGTGTGGCAAGCGACTACTTTGTCCTACACTGCAGCACACCCTACCCAGCGCGATCGAGATGGCAAAAAAACAGACGAGATTGAAACCATCCACCTGCACTGGTAGACGCAGTCCATGAGTCGGGTGGTGGCGATCGCCAATCAAAAGGGCGGCGTGGGGAAAACAACCACGGCGGTCAATCTAGGCGCGAGCCTTGCGGTCGCAGAACAGCGTGTGCTGCTCGTCGATCTCGATCCACAGGGGAACGCGTCCACGGGCGTTGGTTGCCGTCCCGGCGACGAGGAGCAGGAGGGCTCGTATGAGCTGCTGCTCGGTGAGGTGGAAACCGCCGATGTCATTTACGAGACGGAGATGCCGTTCTTGCATGTGATCTCTGCGACGCAGGATCTGGTCGGAGCAGAGCGGGACTTGCTTCAAGTCGACGATAGCGCCACGCGGCTTCGCGACGCACTCAACGATGTGCGTGATGACTACGACTTCATCATCGTCGACTGTCCGCCGTCGCTCGGCATGCTGACCATCAACGCGTTGACGGCCGCCGACATGGTGATCGTGCCGCTGCAGTGTGAATACTACGCCCTCGAGGGGCTTTCGCAGCTCGTCGGCACGATCGAGCGTGTGCGCGCGTCGGTCAACGAGCACCTTGCAATCCACGGGGTGTTGCTCACGATGTTCGATTCGCGCAACAACCTCGCCAACGAGGTTGCGGCCGAAGTTCGACGTCACTTCCACGTGTACGAGACGATCATCCCTCGCAACGTGCGGCTCGCAGAAGCGCCTTCGCACGGGAAACCGGTCATTTTGTACGATGCTTCGTCGCGCGGCTCGTACACCTATTTGAACTTGGCGCGCGAGCTGCTCGATGATCTCGAGGCGGCGGCGTAGTGGCCCGGAGACGATTGGGGCGCGGGTTGGACGGCTTGCTCCCGGCGGCACCCCCCGCTGCGGAACGTTCGGGCAATCACAGCGCGGCCATCGAGGAGCTGCAGCCTGGGCGCATGCAGCCGCGTGGTCGTATGGACGCCGCGGGCCTAGCGGAACTTGCGGCCTCGATTCGGGAGCACGGGGTGCTCGAGCCGATCTTGGTGCGGAAACGGTCTGCCGGCGGGTTTGAGATCATTGCCGGTGAGCGCCGTTGGCGAGCCGCGCAGCAGGCCGAGCTGAAAGAAGTTCCCATCTTCGTGCACGACCTCGGAGACGGGGCCGCGTTCGAGGCGGCACTGGTCGAGAACTTACAGCGTGAGGACCTGAACCCGATGGAGACCGCGCGCGCATTCCAGCGGCTGGTTGATGACTTCGGGTACACCCAGGAAACGATCGCCACGAAGGTCGGCAAGGAACGCTCCACGGTTGCGAACGCGTTGAGACTTCTGAAGCTACCGAAGGAAGTGATGGAGTTCGTCGAAGCGGGCGATGTCGAAGCGAGCACGATCCTCATACCCCCGCTGTAGACCCCGATTCC
>CAYZDM010000826.1:0-1548 GCA_964476875.1 uncultured Sandaracinaceae bacterium
GACTCGGGACGAATCGGATGCGAAAGCGGCCCCGCGTCCTCAGCGAACTGCGCCGTTCGAAGTCGCGTGACGTCTTTCACGCGCTGCACGGCGCGCGAGGTCATCTCGGCGGAGAACTCCTGATCGCGGTAAACGGTGAGCCCTTCCTTGAGCGTAAGCTGAAACCAATCTCGACAGGTGACACGATTGCCCGTCCAGTTGTGGAAATACTCATGAGAGACGACGCTCTCGATTCCTTCGTAGTCGTCGTCGGTGGCGGTCGATGGTTTGGCAAGCACATACTTCGAGTTGAAGACGTTCAAGCCCTTGTTCTCCATGGCCCCCATGTTGAAGTCGTTGACGGCGACGATCATGTAGATGTCGAGGTCGTACTCGAGCCCATAGGTGTTCTCGTCCCACTTCATCGCCGCCTGAAGGGACGCAAGCGCGTGAGCACACTTGTCCGCGTTGTCCGCCTCTACCCAGATCTCGAGCGCCACCGATCGCCCCGACCTGGTCGTGAACGTGCCGTGATGGCAGACCAGGTTGCCGGCTACTAGGGCGAAGAGATAACAAGGCTTGGGAAACGGGTCTTCCCACTGGACCCAGTGTCGATCGTTGGGAAGGTCTCCGTGCCCGATGCGGTTACCGTTCGAGAGGAGCACCGGATACGCCGTGCGGTCCGCTTCAATTCGTGTCGTGAAACGCGCCATCACATCGGGGCGGTCCAGATAGTACGTGATCCTGCGGAAACCCTCCGCTTCGCACTGCGTGCAAAAGGTGTCGCTCGATGTGTAGAGACCCATGAGCTTCGTGTTCGCATCGGGGCGGATAGTCACCTCGGTCTCGAGCTCGAACTGCTGGGGAACGTCCGCTATTCGCAGGCCGTAGGCGTGGGTCTCGAAACGCGCCTCGTCGAGGAGAACGCCATCGAGACGAACGCATCGAAGCGCGAGGTCCTCGCCATGCAACACGAGAGGCTCGTCGGCCCTCGACGCATCGGGGTTCCGACGAAGGCGCATCTTCGCGCGGACGATGGTCTCCGCCGGGTCGAGCTCAAAGCAGAGATCGATCGTCTCTGCCAGGAAGGCGGATGGTGCGTAGTCCTTACGATAGATTCGCTCGTGCGTGTCCTCGGTCATAGCGTGGCGCTAGTGTAGACCGAGCCTTCAGGAGTCGCACTCCCGCGACTAGCATTGCGCTACCAACGGAGCATCGGCAGCGGCCGCCAAGGCTGCTTTAGGGCCCCGACAACCAAGGTTCGGCAGACGAATCCGCGAAACCCACACTTCGGGTACGAGGACTGAGCCTCTCGGCGAAGGGCGAACGAAACCCCCACGCCTGGAACCGCGAAAAGGTCTACGAGATCGGCCCTTCGGAATGGTTCGACGAGCGTGGCGTCTTCGGCGCGATACGGTGTCAGCTTGTGGTGAAAGCCGATCATACGTCCAACCGCAGGCGCCAGTTCCGCAAGACCGAGCGAGGCTAGATGCTCGGTCGCAGACTCGATGCTTGGTGGAAGATAGTCGGGCGTTCCGTCCGTCGCGAAGCTCAAATCGTGAAACGCGG
>CAYZDM010000827.1:0-1547 GCA_964476875.1 uncultured Sandaracinaceae bacterium
GTTCAGCTTGCAAATCACTTTCAGGTGATCGCCGATCCGCTCGATTTCCGTCATACAGCGGTCGAGGTGTTGGGCGAGAACCGCCTGCCGCCGCGAAAGAAAGCGGGAGGTGATCTGCGTCAGGTAATCGCCGAGCGCCAGCTTGACCGCGTTGATGGTTTTTTCGTTCTGATAGACCGTGCGGATGGCCCGGGGGTCCTGTTCATCGAGGAGTTGCTCGTCAACCCGAGGGGCCTGTTCAGAGGGTTGAAGACGGCATACCGATTGTGGCGCGGTGCTGGAGCGGGCTTCGTCAGGCATGCCGCCTACCTGCTTGAAGCCGTCAGCCTCCGTCAGCGCATGGCCGCGGCGAAATTGCAGCACGTTCATGTTCACTTTGGAACCAACGCAACCACCGTCGCAATGCTGTCGCTCGCCATGGGAGGCGGCACCTACAGCTTCACCGCTCACGGGCCGGACGAGTTCATGGATCCCGCTCGCTCGAGCTACGACCTCATGGTTCATCGCTCGGCTTTCGTCGCGGCAATCTCGAATTTCTGCCGCGTTCAACTCGCACGCATCGCCGGAATGGAATGCTGGGACAAGATTGAGATCGTTCCGTGTGCTCTTGACCTCCGCGAGTTCCCCGAGAGTCCCGAAAGCGGGGACCGAGGCCAACACCTGGTCTGCATCGGCCGCCTGTGTCCGCAGAAAGCGCAGACGCTTTTCCCAGATGCCGTAGAACCCCTCTCCGACGAGTTCCCAGGTCTCAAGATCGTTCTCGTCGGCGACGGCGAGACGCGCGAGGAGGTCGAACTCAAGATCGCCGAAAAGGGGCTGCAAAAGCACTTCGAGCTCCTCGGCTGGTGCTCCAATGAGGAGGTTCGTGTGCGCCTGGCGGGCGCAAGGGCCATGCTTCTGCCCAGCTTCGCGGAGGGGCTGCCGGTATCGATCATGGAGGCATTCGCACTGCGCACGCCGGTCATTTCAACATACATCGCCGGCATTCCCGAACTCGTCGATTCGTCCTGCGGGTGGATCATCCCCGCAGGAGACGTCTCGGCGCTCACCGCCTCGATTCGAAGTTGCCTCACGACCGAAGACCAAGCACTGAGCTCGATGGGTGACATCGGTCGCTCTCGGGTCGAAGCTCGTCATGACGTCCGACGTTCTGCCGCGCTCCTTCGCGATTGCTTCGAGCGCTACGGCAGCCAACCTGAGTAGCGTTTACCCAGCCTAGAGTAGGCCTAGGCTCTTGGCATAGTCGGTGAAGTAGGCCACTGTTCGACCTTCGCCGCATTCCTCGGTCGCGAAGGTTCGACCATTCCGCACGAGGTTCGTCGCTAGCACCTGGTCGTCCCAAAGCCGCTGTATCGTTCGTGCCATGGCGTCCGGATCGCTAGGAGGACAGATCAGGCCCGTGGTCTCGTCGCTCACGTAGTCAACCATGGCAGCCGACTCGGTGACGATCGACGGCGTTTCTAACTGCATCGCCATGATTAGCGTTCCGTGACCGCACGGGACCTCAGTATCGTGGAGCGGCAAGACCATCAGTTTTGCATTCGCCA
>CAYZDM010000828.1:0-1547 GCA_964476875.1 uncultured Sandaracinaceae bacterium
ATCCTCTGTAATCGCCACCACCCAGGGGTCGTCGCGGCTCTCGTGGCGCGCGTTGAGGCGTCCGAGGTGCGCGACCGCCGCGGATCGCTCGTCTCCGTCCCCTGCGCGGAGTGAGAGCTCCAACCCGGCAAGCGAAGTTCCGCGGGTTTGCCCTCTGTAGGTGGCCCGGCCGAGGGCCTTTTTGGCCGCTTCGATGTCACAGGCCGCCAAGGCCGCCAATCCGCGATAGAGTTCGATGCTGGTGAAGCCGGGGTACGTGGCTGCGGCCACGGAGAGTCGCTCGTACGCCGCCTTTGCCACAGCGCGCTCCTTGGGGCCCTGGTGCATTCGGATGCCTGCGTCGTCGCCCGCGCGCGCGAGCGGTCGCAAGAGCGCGAGACCTTCATGCCAGGCGTGGATCGACGCGGTGTTCAACTGGGACCCGAGGCGCCCCACCTCCGAACCGATGCGGGAATCTTCGATATCGGCGTCGAGCAGGCGCCCGGTTCGATACCCGGGGCCGACGACTTCGAATGGCACCAAGGCGGGCGACACGTCGTTGCGAACGAAGAGTGAGTGGCCGTCTTCGACGAAAGCGAGCAGCCAATCCGGTCGACTGCTGAGGTACTCGGTCGCCACGACGTGATCGCCTCGCGTGTTGTCGATCACGACGGTGTTGACGTCGTACGCGTCGAGCTGCTCGGCAAAGAGCCTGGAATCGGTGAAGCTCTGCGCAACCCGCTGGATCATCTCCGGGCCGTAGTACGGTACGCGACCATCGATCAGAAGCTTTCCGCTGGGGACGGTGAACATCAGGAACCAGCTATCCTGAATACTCGCGAGGATCCTCGGCTCCTCGACCCCTCGCTCGATGACTTCGGACGAAGCCCACGGGTACTCTCCCTTCGACTCCCCGAAGCCGAAGCCGAGCGAAGGCACCATCTGGACGGACCACAGCGTGCTCGACGCCACCGCAACGCCCAGAAGGCCGGCTACTATCGATGATCGCATCATCCGGAATCCACCCATCTGGGATATCCCCGCTCCAACGAATGGCGCGCAGAACAGAATCTGGTGTGCAACGAAGCGCATCGAACGAAACGCCATCACCGTCAACAGAACGCAGAACACGCCATAGGCGAGCCCGAAGCGGGACGAGCGAGTCACAGGCCTCATCGCCGCGACGACGAAGAGGGCCACGACGATAGGTGCGACCAGCAAACGAAGCGGATCCTTGGGCGACCACGCCGCCCACTCGACCACCAGGGCTCGGTACTCTGGGCGCAGCACGTGCGAAACCGCGTCCGTGACGATGGAGAATCCGAACGGGGTGCAACCGGTCGCGGCGCTTTGAAGGAACAATAGACCGAGCATCCAGCGAAACGCGCTCGTCCTAATCGACAGCGCGACGAAGATCGTCGTGATGGCGATGCCGAAAAGATGCGAACCGTGCGAGTTCACCCAGACCACGTGGAGGGCGCCAAGCGCGGCTAGCGTCAACGCCTTTCGACGTGTGGACGACCCCTCAGCGTAGATGGTGCTGATCCCGGTGAGGAGTACAGCAGGGA
>CAYZDM010000829.1:0-1547 GCA_964476875.1 uncultured Sandaracinaceae bacterium
CGTAGGGAGACGGCGACGGGGCCCCGCTCGCGAGCACGTGCGTCGCGCACCGTTCTCCGGCGACTCAGTTGCGATCTCCCGGCGGCCGAACGGGCTCCCGCTCGCGAGCACGTGCGTCGCGCACCGTTCTCCGGCGATTCAGTCGCGATCGCGTAATGAGCCTAGGCGGTTTGCTCTACCACCCACCGGAAGTATCCGTCGCTCACCCGGTCTGCGGGTATCGCCACGATCTCCGGCACCTCGTACGGATGGTTCGCGCTGATCCAAGCGGCCAACTCGTCGAACCGATCTATCCGCGTCTTGATCACGAGCTGAAGCTCGGCGTCCGTCTCGATCTTTCCCTGCCATCGGTAGAATGATTTCACTCCGGGAATCGCGTTCACACAAGCTGCAAGCCGCGCCTCAACCAGTCCTTTGGCGAGATTCTCCGCGGTGTTCGCGTCCGGCACCGTGCACAGGACGACGACTAGTTGGTCTTCGGCGCTCACAGGTCGAGCATACTCACAGAGCGTGGACCGTCACGCCGAGACCACGGTCGATGACTGCGACGGCCCGCTCGGGGACCGTTTTGTAGCTCACCGGCACATCGTCCATGCCGCCGATCACCATGACGTATCGCAACTGTGTGCTGCCAGTCGGCGGAGGTGTGTAGTCTTCGGGCGGATCGTGCAGCCCCTGGCGTTCGACATAGGACATCGGCGCGCCGTGGCGCACTGCGTACATCGAGCGCCCATTGGTCAAGATGAAGCTCAGCCCGTTGTCCTTGCTGCCAACCTCGGCGGAGAGCCGTTCGACGAGCGTGACCGCCGCGCTGATCGCGGGAAGCGCCTGCGCTTCGTTGACGTCGGGGTTGTCCAGCTGGCCCGCATCGTGAAGCAGCGTGAGGACCGTGTGAAAGAAATACTCGCTGTCGGTCTGTCCGCGGATGTTGCGGCGCAAGAAGTCAGGGATCATCTCGGAGAGGTTGTCGCGAATCGCGTCGAAGCGTCCGATGGTTCCTTGGTGCGCGAACAGCCAACTCCGCATCCGAAACGGATGCGCGTTCTCCGCACGGAAGTCACCGACGGTCGGCTGGCGCATGTGCAGCACGGCGCAGTCCGAACGAACGTCACCGGCGATGTTCTGCCAATCAACGAGCTGGCCGGCGCGCGTCGGGCGCTTCTTATGGAGGACCTCGTCGCCGTGGTAGAAACCGATGCCCCAACCACTCGCGTCGGCCGGCGCGCTCTCTTGGTGAAGCGCCGCGCGTTCTTGGTAGAGCGCGTCGCGCATTCGGTCGGCTCGATTCGCGACGTACCCGATCAGCCTACTCATGGCTCGAACATCCAAGTGAAAGGTAAGTTGAGCGGTGCATCATCGATCCCTTCTCAAAAATACCACGCGCTCAGATCCGCATCAACGAAGTGGGGAGCCCACACGTCGGTTGTGGACGTACACAAAATAGGCACGCGGATCGGATTGTGGTAGCGAGTGGTATGTCCGCCGCATTCGACGGCGCGTTGGATGAGTACATTCAGCATCTGCGTGTGGAACGAGGCCTTTCGAAA
>CAYZDM010000830.1:0-1544 GCA_964476875.1 uncultured Sandaracinaceae bacterium
GAGCTTCACTTTGCTTTCGTAGCCGGAATAGGCCTGGACGACATACCACTTCATAGAACTCACACGTTGTAAATGAGGTCGGTGATGTGAGACCAAACAGCGTCGTATACGCCGAGAATGACCGCAGCAATGACCGACACGATGAGAACGACGATGGTCTGCGACCAGGTCTCTTTACGCGTGGGCCAAGTCACCTTCGAAAGTTCGACACACACTTCGACGACGAATGTGTGAATCCTCTTGGATCGGTATGCGACCACGGCCGCAATGAATGCCACGGCACCCGCCCCGACGGCGATGATGGTGGCGTTTGGCTCCGGAACGGAGTCGACGCTGTCAGCCAGGATCGTCCAAATCGCATTGCTGGACTTGATGAGGAACCACGCCAACGTGATGGCGCACGCCGCGTAGGAGAACTGTACCCAACGCTCTACGCCGAGCGTTCCGGTCGGTCTCGCTTTGTCTTGTTCGTTTGTGATCGCCATCGTTGTTCCTCGCGGCAGGCCAGGAGGGATTCGAACCCACAACCCGCGGATTTGGAATCCGCTGCTCTACCAATTGGAGCTACTGGCCTAGAAGCTAGTGTCCGGGTTCTATTTGGTCTCTTTGTGTTCCGTTCGCCGGTTGCATTTGGGACAGAACTTTTTCAGCGTCAATCTCTCCTGCTGGCCGGCCTTTCTCAACTTTGTCGTTTGGTAGTTGCGCGCTCCGCACTCCTCGCACGCGAGCGCAATCTTTACCCGTCCGTTACTCAATGATTTTGGAAATGACGCCGGCGCCAATGGTTCGGCCACCTTCACGAATGGCGAAGCGCTGCTTCTCTTCCATCGCAGCGGACGCGATGAGGTTGACCTTCATCTTCACGTTGTCGCCAGGCATGACCATCTTCACCTCTTCGGGAAGCTCGATCTTGCCCGTCACGTCCAGCGTGCGGATGTAGAACTGAGGGGTGTAGTTGCTGAAGAACGGCTTGTGTCGCCCGCCCTCATCCTTGCTCAGGACGTACACCTCGCACTCGAACTGCGTGTGCGTGTTCACCGAGCCTGGCGCGCACAAGACCTGCCCGCGCTCCACCTGCTCTTTGTCGATGCCGCGTAGCAAGCAGCCCACGTTGTCACCAGCCTGGCCCTGGTCCAAGAGTTTGCGGAACATTTCCACGCCCGTGACCGTCGTCTTCTGCGGCTCCCTGACCCCGAGAATCTCGATTTCGTCACCGACCTTGACGATCCCGCGCTCGATGCGTCCCGTCACCACCGTGCCGCGGCCCTTGATCGAGAACACATCCTCGACCGCCATCAGGAACGGCTTGTCGATGTCGCGCTCTGGCTCCGGGATGTAGCTGTCGACCGCGTCCATCAGCTTCACGACCGACTCCACCCACTTCTCTTCGCCGTTCAAGGCGCCGAGGGCCGAGCCCTGCACAACCGGGGCGTTGTCCCCGTCGTAGTCGTACTTCGAAAGAAGCTCACGAACCTCCATCTCGACCAACTCGAGAAGGTCCGGGTCGTCCACCGCGTCGCACTTGTTCATGAACACCACGATGT
>CAYZDM010000831.1:0-1544 GCA_964476875.1 uncultured Sandaracinaceae bacterium
CTCGGAAATCCAACAGAACGTGCCCACGCTGGCCAAGCAGATCGCATCGAAGATGCTCAATCGGGAGGTCCAGTAATGCGTGGGTTTTGGGCGATGCTCATCGCGTTGACTCTGGTTTCGCCTGGCTTGGCGCTGGCCGAGGACGCCCACCGGGAGTCCGTGGCCCATGAAGTGGCTGAGGCGGAATCCGGCCACGGAGCCCACGGCGAAGATCACGAACTCACGTTCTCTTCCCTCATTCGCAACCGGGACTTCCAAGGCACCGTCATCAACTTCCTCGTGTTGGTTGGCCTCATTACCTGGGTCATCCGCAAGAAGGGCAATCCAGCCCTGGCGGCACGCCGCGCTGAGGTCGAAAAAGAGCTCAAAGAGGCCCAGCGGCTTCGTGAGGACGCGGAGAAGCGGCATCGGGAAACCGCCGCACGCCTCGAGAAACTCGACGAGGAGATGGTCCAGATTCGCGCCGACATGATCAAGGCTGGCGAGTCAGAGCGCGATCGCATCGTGGCTCAGGCCGAAGAGAAGGCCGCGCGGGTCCGGAAGGACACCTCGTTCCTCATCGAGCAGCAGATAAAGCAGCTTCGCAAGGAGCTCACGCAGGAAGCCGCGAGTGCCGCGGTCGTTGCCGCGCAAGAGTTGCTGCAGCAGCGCACCACAGACTCGGATCAGGACCAGCTCGCCGAGGCGTACCTCAATCGACTCGATGAGGTGATCGAGGAGCGGCAATCATGAGCGCGCTTGGGCGACGCTACGCAAAGGCATTGCTGGACCTAGCCCGCGAGCAGGATCAAATCGACGACGTGCTCCGCGATGTCGGCTCGTTGGCCGAAGCGTGGAAGACGAGTCCCGACCTCCGGGCGATCGTTCGTAACCCAGTCATCCCGAGGCCAGCGCTCAAGGGTGCCGTCGACGCGGTGATGGAGAAGCTCGGTTGCTCGAACCTCATTCGAAACACCGTGAAACTGCTCGCCGACAAGGGGCGTCTCGCGTACCTCGATGAGGTGCTGAGTTCGCTCGAAGAGCTCGCCGAGGCAGAGACCGGTCGAGTCCGCGTAGAGGTAGTCAGTGCGAAGCCGCTGAACGATGCCTACTACACCCGACTCACAGAGAAACTCCAACGAGTTACCGACCGCGAGGTCGTTCTCGTCAAGAAACAAGATCCTTCACTCATCGGTGGCGTGGTCACACGCATTGGCGACCAAGTGTTCGACGGTAGCCTTAGCAACCGACTGAGTGAGCTTAAAGAGACGTTGCTTGCGAACGGCGAAACGCCGTAACCGCATCGAATCAGGAGCCTGGCCAAATGCAACTTCGCGCTGAAGAGATTTCCAACATCATCAAGCAGCAGATCGCTTCGTACGAGAAGTCGGTCGACGTGGTCGAGACAGGTACCGTCCTGACGGTCGGCGACGGTATCGCCCGTCTGTACGGTCTCGAAAGCGCCATGGCAGGCGAGCTCCTCGAGTTTCCTGGCGGCGTCTACGGCATGGTCCTCAACCTCGAGGAAGACAACGTCGGCTGCGCGCTTTTCGGCTCCGATGTTG
>CAYZDM010000832.1:0-1543 GCA_964476875.1 uncultured Sandaracinaceae bacterium
GATGTTAAGCTGTGAAATAAGATTGAAAGATTGAAAGACAAAACCAATGCTTCGGTTCCGAAACTCGGCTAACTCGGAGCTTCCGAGGCGGGTCACGTCCCGCCCGCTGTAGAGGATCCGTCCCTCCGAGGGGAGGTCGAGCGTGCCGATCAGGTGCAACAGCGTGCTCTTGCCGGCGCCCGAGGGGCCGACGATCGTGACCATCTCACCGCTACCGATTTCGAGATCGATACCCTTGAGTACTTCGAGTGACCGGCCTTCGTGTTCGAAGGTTTTGGTCACGTTCTGGACGGTGACGAGAGGGTCGGACATCAAAAACGTGTAAATTCAGTCGTATCGAAGCGCGTCGACCGGTCGCACGCGACTCGCTTGATACGCGGGAAACAGGGTCGCCGCCAGGCATACCACCACCGTCGCGGCGCCAACTAGCGCGAACTCGGTTGGATCGAGATGCACCGGCAGCATGTCGATGTAGTAGACCTCGGGATTCATTCGGATTCCAAAGTGTTCCGCGGCAAAAGTAAGGACGAACCCAAGGCCGAGGCCCATGAGGGCTCCTGCCGCGCCGATCAGAAGACCCTCGATCACGAAGATCCGAATCACCCCCCGAGGTGAGGTCCCCATTGCCTTCAGGATGCCGACCTCCTTCCGCTTCTCCTGCACGAGGAGCGTCAGGGTGCCGAACACGGAAAAGCCCGCGATGAGCACGGCGATCCCGAGTGTGATGAACATCGCTAGCTTTTCGAGCGCGAGGGCACCGAAGAGTTGCTGGTTCATCCTCTGCCAATCGCGCACGCGGAGCCCGTCCTGGCCGATGGTGGATGCGAGCACTGAGGCCAGCGCGGGGGCCTGCTCGACCTCGGTGACCTTGACCTCGATCCCGCTGATACGACCCTCCGAACGGAGAAAGCGCTGCGCGACCCCGAGATCGATGTACGCGTGCTTCATGTCGTATTCGTACATCCCGCTGTAGAAGATCCCTGCGATTCGGAACGGTCGGGTCTTTGGGATGGGGCCGGTGGGGCCCAGGTCTCCGCGCGGCGACACGACGGTGACGCGATCGCCGACAACGAGCCGCAGCGCTCTGGCTAGCTCCTGGCCGACGATGAGGCCCGGCATGGCGTCTTCTTCGGGCTTCTCGGGAAGGCCCCTGGCTGCCGTTCGTTCCGCGCCTTCGATCATCGCATCGATGGGGCCGCCCAATCCGGTGGAGCTGGCGGCAGGCGCGCTGATCGATGAGTCCAGAATGCGTTCGGGATGCTCGAGATACTCGAGTTTGCCGTGCGTGAGATTCTGGGCGAGGTCGGTGACCTCCGACACGGACTCCGGATCGATGCCACGAAGGACCGCGCCGGCTCGATTGGAGAGGCTCGACACCATGACCTCGACCTGGAGGAACGGGGTGGCGCCGACGACACCCTCGGTCTGGCGAGTCCGCGCGAGGAGGGGCTGCCAGTCGTCGAGTTCTTCGTACGGCCGGTCGACGACGATGTGCGCGTGGTTGCCGAGGATCTTCTTTTTGAGGTCCGCCCGGAACCCGCCC
>CAYZDM010000833.1:0-1541 GCA_964476875.1 uncultured Sandaracinaceae bacterium
GCTTCTTCTTCTGGAACACCTTCTTCCTCTACGGACGCGCGAGCACTCGAGAAATGTTCCGGTGGTTGGGTCTCATCCTCGTGTTCTCACTCCCGGCGCTGACCATGGGTCTCCTCGCCGAAGAGAAGCGAACTGGAACCATCGAGCTCCTCATCACGATGCCGGTCACCGAGGCGCAGGTGATCCTGGGCAAGTTCCTCGGAGTCGTCGGTCTGTTCGGCGTCTTGCTTCTTCTAACGCTCCCGTATCCGATCAGCGTCTCCACACTCGGCCATCTCGACTGGGGCCCGGTGTGGAGCGGCTACCTCGGCTTGTTCCTTCAAGGTTCGGCGGTTCTCGCCATCGGCCTCATGGCATCGAGTTGGACCGACAATCAACTGATCGCCTTGTTCGTCGCATTGACGCTGAGTGTCTTCTTCTGGGTGCTCGACAAGTTCCTGGCACTGCTTCCGACTAACGCAGCCTCGGCACTCGAGTGGCTTTCATTCGACTATCACTTTCAAAGTATGGCGCGCGGGGTTATCGACCTGCGCGACGTCTTCTTTTTCTTCTCGGTGACTGCGTTCGCATTGGCGCTGGCGTTTCGGGCGCTGGAATCTCGGCGGTGGAGCTGAACGATGTCATCCAAAGTTCAAAAACGCGCCGCCACCGAATCATTGCTCTTCCTCGCATTTGCGGGCGGAATCTTGGTCCTCCTCAACGTCCTCGCCGCGTACTTTCCTTCGCCGCGTGTCGACCTCACACAGAATGGGCTGTTCTCCTTGGCTCCCGGCTCGGAACGGCTTGCCTCCAGCCTGAGCGATCGCCTGGAGATCACCGCGTATTTCACTGAGAATCTGCCGCCGCCATTCAATGCCACTGAGCGGCAGGTGCGGGATCTTCTCTCGGAGTACGCCGCTGCGTCAGAAGGCAAGATCGACGTCACGTTCGTCAATCCTGACGACGATGAGAAGCAGCAGGCCGCTCGCGCGGATGGGGTGCAGCCCGTTGCCCACCAAAAGATCGAGGAAGATCAGGTCGCTGTCGTCGAAGGATACCGTGGCATGGTCCTGCACTACCTGGACAAGACACGGACGATTCCCGTCATTCAGGACACGACCGGGCTCGAGTACACCGTCACGTCTGCGATCAAGGAGTTGGTCGGCGACCGCAAGCCAATCGGCGTCGTAGGCGGGCACGGAGGCCCTACCCTCGAACAAGGCCTGACGAGCTTGAAGTCCGTTCTCAAGCTCTACGACGTCCGCGAAGTCGATGCGACGCAAGAGATTGACACCGGGCTTGCCGCGTTGCTGATCGTCGGACCGCAAGAAGCCTTCAGCACGGACGAGCTGCGACGTATCGATCAGTTCGTCATGCGTGGCGGCTCACTAGGTGTGTTCGGCGGAGCTCTCGCCATCGACCTCGCGGGTCAAACGGGGCCGTCGGCGCGACCGGTGGACTCGCGAATTGAGGGCCTGCTGAGCGCGTGGGGCGTTAGACTCACTCCGAAGATCGTGGCCGACGCGCAGTGCAGCCGCGCACCAATGCGCGGGCCGATGGGC
>CAYZDM010000834.1:0-1533 GCA_964476875.1 uncultured Sandaracinaceae bacterium
CCCGAGGCACTGACTGGGCCCATCGCTCGAGGCGACGCAACCACCGTGGCGCACCACCGACTGGCGCTCCGAAAGATCGGCCGTGACGCGCGCTCCGCGTATGACGCGGTCGTCCCCATCATTATCCAGTGCGCCCGTGCGGCCGGATTGTCGTCCGCTCAGGCATCGAAGATTCGCCGGGCGAGCAAGGGCTGAAGCCCTTCGTCACTCCGCGGCTTCGACCGATCCCTCGAGCGGCTCGAAACGAAGCCCGTCGCTCTCGCCAACCGCAAGGACACGGTCCCCCCGTCGAAAGTCACCGCCGAGAATCGCAGACGCCAGCGGCGCTTCGAGCATGCGACCGATGGCGCGGCGCATCGGACGCGCGCCGAGCTCAGGGTCGTATCCGCCCAACGCCAGTAGCGAATCGATCGCGCTGTCGTGCACGGTAAGCTCGACCCCCTGTCGCTCGCGCAACTGTCCCACGACGCCGGCCACCATCCGACGGGCGACCTCAGTCACCTCGTCTCGGCTCAACTGACCAAAGAACAGGGGCTCGTCGATGCGATTCCATAGCTCAGGAGGCAGCGCGCGACGTGCCGCCGCAAGTGCCGCCGAGAAGCCCTCATCCGAGCCTGCCGACGCCCCGCGGAAACCAATGGATCCCGAACCTCTATTCGAATGCTGCGCGCCGAGGTTCGACGTCATGACGATGATCGTATTGGTACAGTCGACGGTTCGTCCCTTCCCGTCGGTCAGCCGGCCATCTTCGAGGAGAGGCAACAGGGACTGAAGCACGTCCATGTGCGCTTTCTCGACCTCGTCGAGCAGTACCAGTTGGTAGGGTCGATGGCGAATCGCCTCGGTGAGCAGTCCGCCGGTCTCGTGACCGATGTAGCCCGGAGGCGCACCGACCAATTTTGCAACCGCATGGGATTCGCTGAGTTCGCTCATGTCGATGCGCGTCATCGCGCATCCCATGAAGAAGAGTTCGTTCAGGGCGCGCGCGGTTTCGGTCTTGCCGACACCGGTCGGTCCGAGGAACAAGAACGTGGCGAGCGGGCGATGTCCGTGGAATCCAGCGGCTCCCTTACGAAGTGCGTCAGATACGCGACTCATGACGTCGAGATGACCGACGACATGCTCTGCGAGGTGTTGTTCCAGATCGAGGAGTTTCTGCGAATCGGTAACCAGCAGACGCTCGACGGGGACGCGCACCTTCTCCGCCACCACCTGCGCCACCGCTTCGCGATCGACGACAGCGCCGCCCCGTCGACGTGTGCGGGCGCCGGCGAGGTCCAGCAAACCAATCGCTTTGTCGGGGAGCGTTTGCTCAGGCATGAAGCGCACCGAAAGCTCTACGGCCGACTCGACAGCCGATGGTTCGTAGGCGATCCCGTGGTGAACCTCGTAGCGAGGTGCGATTCCGCGCAGAATCTCGATGGCATCATCGGGATCCGGCTCGGCCACATGGATCGGTGAGAACCGACGAGCAAGGGCGGCGTCGCGCTCGACGTACTTGCGGTACTCCATGTCCGTCGTCGCGCCGATGCA
>CAYZDM010000835.1:0-1531 GCA_964476875.1 uncultured Sandaracinaceae bacterium
CTGACACTGACACTGACACTGACACTGACACTGACACTGACACTGGCACTGACGCTGACGCTGACGCTGACGCCGTCAAGGTTGGACCGAAGATTGGTGTCGTCGTCGCTGGCGATCCCGACGAGACCCTTCGCAACACCGCGGCCTTCATTGAATCCGAAGCGACGCTCTCGGGGATGCGGGTGCCCACCGACCCCGCCCTCCGCGCCGCCATGCGCGGCGAGCCCGCAACGGGAGAAGACGGGCTCGACGGGATGCGGTCGATTCGGCGAGGACTTGGTCTCAATCCCCGCAAGGATCTCGAATCGTACAAACGGATTGGGATCCTCTCTGGCGCCGACGCTCTGGTGGTCGTGCGCCGCGAGGGAGATATCCTGATCGAGGTCTTCGACGTGAGTGCCTCCCAGTTCTACGAAGGTGCCCTGGATTTCGACGAGAGCACCTCCGAGCAGCGGGTTGAGTTCATCCGAAGCCGCTCGGACCAAGCGCAGCTTCGCTGGTCCGCTCCGCCTCCCCCGCCCCCGATGGCCGAGGCGAAGACCAAAACCAAGATGGTGAACGAGCCCGAGAAGCCCACAGACGATTCCCGCGCGAAACGCAGGATGAAGAAGGCGTGGCCATACCTGGTGGCCGGACTGCTCCTCGCCGGAGGTGTAACCTACCTCATCATTGATCGACGTCAGACTGACGAGCCGGCTCCGCCGCTGCTAAGATTTAGGCCCGGTGCAGAGTAAACCCCTACCGGCTTCTTTCAGGGCCGTTCTGTGTGCGATCATCGTGACGGTGGCTTCGGTGAGCGCCGCCGCACAGGAGGCACCCGAGTTCGTCTTGCCGGCACCGATCGAGGGGTACGTGACCGAGCAGATCGGCGACGTCACCTGGTCGTTTCCCGACTCGGAGCGGGGTCGGGTGGCCAAACTCATCGAAGACTTCGATGCCCATTGGTCGGACGTCGAGAGCGACTTCGGGGTGGCCATCGACGACGAGCTGATCATCCGGTTCGCCCGCAACCCCCGTGAGATGCGAGCGATGGCCCCAGTTGGCGCGCCGCCACCCGATTACGCCACCGGCGTCGCCTACTCCCAGTGGGGCGTGATTCTTCTCACGATGTCGGCACCACAAACCTGGGAGCCGCCCGACCTTGAGGTGGTCCTCGTTCATGAGCTGTCACACGTTGCCCTCTACCGGGCAGTGCTCGGCACCCGTGTGCCACGATGGTTCAACGAGGGGGTCGCGATCCACCAATCCGAGGTACGCCTGCTTCCTCGGATGGAGTCACTACTTCGAGCAGCCGCCCAGCGTTCGATGCTGCGCCTCTCCGAGCTCGACAAGCATTTCCCCGATCACCCGCACGAAGTGAACATCGCCTACGCACAGAGCGCCGACGTGGTCGGATTTCTCCGGCGAAGCAACAACGATGAGCGGCGCTTCCATCGTCTGGTGCGAGCCCTCCGCGACGGCGAGACCTTCGACACGGCGCTCGCCACGGGCTACGGCTGGACGCGAATCGGACTCGAGCGCCAGTGGCGGG
>CAYZDM010000836.1:0-1526 GCA_964476875.1 uncultured Sandaracinaceae bacterium
CCTCCACGCCGTCGTCTGCACCAGCATGACTCGTGGGCGCGACGGACCGGGACGCCTCCCCGTCCGCCCCGCACGCCACAACGAACCAAAGTGGCCACAGAAGCGCTGATACAGCACGCCCTCGGATGCACGACACAGTTGTCTTGGTCATGGTTGAAACTCACTTGCAGTCTCCATGCCAAGGCAGTGACCCGGCGAGCGGGCGGCAAAACGGTGCGATCCTGGGGCTCCGAACGACCGCGTTGCGGCGATTCGATGACGGTCGTCGTCGTCCTCCGACGTCAACCGTCAGGGATCCGTCAGAGATGCACGGGTGCTAGCGGAAGAGGCGCCGTAGCGCCCAGAACGCCATCCCCGCGCACGCGGCAGCTCCAACACCGAACAGGAGGCGGCCGAGCGCCTCGTTGACGGATGTTGGAATGAACGGGAGCACCCGTTGGATGGTCCCTTCAGGCGCGTAGAAGGTGATCCAACCTGCCATCGCAGCAAGAACCAGGAGCAGAATCGAGGCGATGGAATCGCTCGCCCGATGATCGCCCGCCAACAGCATGAAACCTGCCAAGCCTAAGACCGCGCCAGCTCCAAACATGACCCCGCGAGGTGCGTCGATCATGAGGTGCTCGGCGGGAAAGAACCCTAGCGATGCGGAGCAAACCGCAGCCCCTGCCGCCAAGCACAACAATGCGATCGCCTTCCCCACTGCCGAACATCATAGCCGATCCGCGACTCGCAGGGAACGCACATCATACCGTGGCGGCAGCCCCCCAGTAATTGTACGAGAGGAACTTGACCCCTGGAATGTACATGCGCTCATCGACCACGATGCGAAACCCCGACGACTCGAGCAGTCGAGGGATGTCGCGGTTGACGTTGCAGCCGCCAGCGAATCGGGTCCACGTAGGATTGAGTCGGTCCTGCCACCGTCTAACGTTGTCGTCGGGCGCCGCGCCGTGCTCGCAGAACAGCAGTTTGCCGTCTGGTCGCAGCACACGTCGCATGCCCTGAAGAGCGCGCTGCGCGTCCGGTATCGTACACAGGGTGTAGGTGACCACCACGGTGTCCACGCTGTTGGTATCGAGCGGAATCTCCTCGCCGGGCAGATCGATCATCTCGACGTTCAACGGCGAGTCAACCAACCTCTTGCGCGCGAGCACGCGCATCCCCTCCGAAGGCTCGAGGCCCCAGACTTTGCTAACTTTGCTGTCATCGTAGAACGAGAGGTTCAGTCCGCTCCCCACTCCTATCTCGAGCACCTCCCCCTCGGCCAGAGGCACGACCTTCTGGCGCTGCTTCATATTGGGCTTAGAAGCGCACGCAAGATTGATGAGCGGGGGCAGGATGTAGCGGTCGTAGAAGCCCATGGTTCTGGGAGATGTATCAGACCGGTGACAAGGACGTTGACGAAAAGGGCGCCCTGCGGGTGCCCTATCTGTGGCCTGCCCCCCAGGACTCCATAAATTCCAGTGATTGCACCCCCAGTGGTGATACCCGGATGCTGATTCGGCTTGCAAAGTCAACGACCAATG
>CAYZDM010000837.1:0-1523 GCA_964476875.1 uncultured Sandaracinaceae bacterium
ATGCAGCCCGCCGACCATCGGGGTAGGCTAGCTTGACCCCGGCCCGGAAACGTCACCGACTGTGCGCTGGACGGGGTTCTGAGGAGGCACAGGCGCCGAGGTCCAGCGGCCGCTCGCGACGGTCGTCATCCGCGGCCTAGTGACCTCAACCCTGCTCACACTGTTGGTCTTGCTCGCGGTCTACGCTTGGTCGGGCAAGAGCTCCGCTACCGAGCCGTCCCCACTACCTTCATGCAAAGCAGCTTCGACACGTTGAACAACAATTTTGTCGCGGCCTCAGGTTGCGTCTTGATCAACTTCCGAAGCGCCGACTGACTGAACGACACCACTTCCACGTCGTCGGTCGCCGCGACCACGTCCATCGTCCGCGGCAGCGCCATGAAGAAAGCAATCTCGCCGATTATGTCTCCCGCCGACCGCACGGCCACGACCTCATCGCCAGCCTTCACCTCCAGGTTGCCCCGAATGACGGCGTAGAGATTCTTCGCCGGGTTCCCTTTCTTGATGAGCGTGTCGCCCTTCTGACAATCGATCCGGACACTCTTCTGCAAGCACGCGTCTATTTCCTCGTCGTCCATCCCGCTGAACAGCGAAAGCTCCTGGCCTCCCACCTCCCGAATTCGCTCTTGGAGAAGCGCCCAGTCCTGCGCTTTCGAGTCGATCGCGCTGCTCAGAATCGATTTCGCGCCCTCCAAAAGGCGGTCGAGGTTCTCCGGAACGCCGGCGACTTCGGCAGATTCCTTCAGCGCACCTGCCAATGGCGATCCGATGGACCGCAGGTAGTCGAGGTCCCCCATTACGAACACGATCGGGATGAGGTACCCGGTCTCCGGCTTGTTCACGTGCCGTCGCGTGTACGGCCGATACCCCAGGCCCTGGTACGAGTTCAATAGATGCGGCTCGCAGTCGCCGAAGAACAGCTGAATCCCCTGCTTGCCGAAGGTCGCGAGAAACTCGGAGATGAACTTGAACAGCAACGGCCCGCCCCGGTACTCAGGCGCGAACATCAGCCTTTCCCCCACGGCCAGGTGCCGGTGCGGAACTGCATCCAAGAACGGATTCAGGTCGTACTGCTCGACGATACGTTCGTTCAAGGCCCCAGCATCGGCGCCCCACGAAAGCCGCGACGTCCCGATGACCCGGCCGTGGTGCCGAATCAAATAGAGATGCGCGAACTGGTCGTCAGGTTCGACGAGGCGACGATTCTCATGGTCCGCGATATCAACATAGCGCTTGAGCTCCTCGACATAGATGTCGTATCGGAACCGGAACACCTCCTCGCGCTCCGCGTCGGTGCGGACCTCACCCATCTCGACGTCGTCGATGTCCTTCATCCTCGCTCCCTCAGTTGGGCCAACGAGGCTTCCGCGCGCAGCTCCCAGGAGCGAGCGCCCTGCTTTCGAGCAAGCTCGATCGCTCTCAGGTACGCGGCTTCCGCTTCCTCCGCCGCGTGCTCCGCTAGATACACGTCGCCCTCCGTGCGCTGTAGCTCCGGCTCCCACCAAGATTCCCCGGTTTGGGCA
>CAYZDM010000838.1:0-1522 GCA_964476875.1 uncultured Sandaracinaceae bacterium
CCTCGGGCTTCGCGGCACTGGTCGCGGTGGTGGCGGCCTTGGACAAGGCACCATCGGCATGGGCAACTTCGGCACCATCGGTCGCGGTGGTGGCCGGGGTGATGGCGAGGGCGGCTACGGTCGCGGCGTCGGCGGATTCCGTGGTCGCTCGGCAGGCGTTCCTCAGGTTCGCAGTGGCGGCGCCGAGGTGCGCGGCTCTCTGTCGAAGGAAGTCATTCGCCGTGTCGTTCGACGTCACATCAACGAGGTGAAGTTCTGCTACGAGCAGCAGCTCAACGCACGACCGGACCTCCAGGGTCGCGTCACCACGAAGTTCGTGATTTCGCCGACAGGCTCCGTGCAGTCGGCGATGGTCGACAGCTCGAGTTTGAAGAACGAGGCGGTTGAGAGCTGCATCGTACGTGCCGTTCGACGCTGGACCTTCCCCGCACCCGATGGGGGCGGTGTGGTGGTCGTGAACTACCCGTTCCTGCTCGACGCCGCGGGCCAGTGACCTTGGGGTCGCGCCCCCAAAAGCGAGATTTTCCGCTGTTATCCTTGCTTTCCAGGGCCTGCGCCGACGTTCAGCGCAAATGGGGTGGTCTGAAACTGGCCAAAAACCGTAAAACAGCGGAAAAAGAGCTGTGTTTACTATTGTTGGCTATGCGACAAATGCTGTAGGATTGAAGTGCTTGTGAATTTCCAAGCGTAGGAGGCAAGCATGGGTGCTCAGATGTTCGGGGTGATTTTGGTGGGTCTAATCCTGATGGGCGGGAACTGTTCCCGTGCCCGGGTGGAGTCCATGAATGAGATGAATGCCGGGGTCGAACTCGCTCAGATGAAGCGGTTCAATGAAGCCGCCGAGAGTCTCGAGAAGGCCGGCGCCATCGATCCGACCAATCATCAGGCGTACTTCAACCTCGCGATCGTTCAGGTCGAGCTGCGCTCGTTCTCTGCGGCGCGTGAGGCGCTCGAGCGCGCCATCATCGCGAAGCCCGACATGGCGGGGTACCACGAGAAGCTCGGGACCGTCTTGATGGAGCTCGAAGATTGGAAGGGCGCGCAAGCGGCGCTCACCGAATCGCTGACCCTCGACCAAACCTTGTTCAAGGCGCACTTCAAATTGGGCCGTTGTAGCGAGGAGCTCGAGGATTCACAGAGCGCGCTCCACCAGTACACGGCCGCGATCAAGGCCGGTCCACGGTTCTTGCCGTCATACTCCGCCCTCGGTCGGCTATACGCGGATCTTCGCTATCCGGATCAGGCAGCGCAGGTGCTGAACGAGGCGCTCAAGGTGGCCATGCCGGCGACAGAAGAGGAGGCGAACATTCACCACCTCCTTGGCACGGTGTATCAGCAGCAGCGCAAGTACGACGAGGCGATTGCCGAGTTCCAAGCCGCGCTCGGGATTGTTCCCGGCATGAGCGACGCGTTGTTTTCGCTCGGTTGGACATACGCCCTTCAGGGCAACGACGAGGAAGCGAAGCGCTACCTCGACAAGTACGTGATGATGGCGGGCGCGGATGCGCCTGAGCATTACGTG
>CAYZDM010000839.1:0-1522 GCA_964476875.1 uncultured Sandaracinaceae bacterium
GTCGGTACCGCCAATCTCGGGCCCCCTCCCAGTGCGGGACTTGCTACATCCCGCAGTGGCACACAACGCTAGGACACAGACTGCACACGACACAACGCACTTCGGCACTATCCACCTCATTCTCGGAGGCGGATAGTAGACGAAATCGGCCTAGTCTCCGCCCAAGAAACGAACACACTACTTTTCGGTGCTTTTTGATGGGAGTCGCGGCCGCCGATACGGCTACGCGCAGTGTTTTCTAGGGGAGCTCGCCAAACGGGGGAGGGTATTGACGCGATCGCGGGAGCGGCCCAGCCTCATGGAATGTACCGCACGGTAGGCCTCACCGCTCTCATCTGCGCCAGCCTGGCGCTTGGCGCGCTCGCTCCTTCAGTCGCGCATGCCGAGGAGAGCGCTGCCCAACTTCAGCTTCGGCATCGGATGGAAGCGCTCCAGGCGTCCGGCCGGCTGACCGTCGATGGCGTGCGCATCACGGCGGTTCGGCTCATCGCTGAGCTCTACCCACAAGGCCACTTTCAGCCCGTATGGACCGATCCCAAGCAGGTGGATGAGCTGCTCCGCGCGATCACGGACATCCGCAGCGTCGGGCTCGACCCCCAGGATTACTACCTCGACCGACTGAAGAGGCTGCGCGCGGAACTCGCCACGCATCCCGACGTAGGGAAAGAAGTTGATCTCGACCTCCTGTTGACCGACGCGCTGGCGCGCCTCGCGTACAACGCCTTCTACGGAAAGGTCGACCCGGAACGAATCGACCGCGACATCAACATCGCCCAGACCTGGACCGGCAAAAATGGGGCGGCAAGGATACGCGAGTTTCTGGCGAGCAAGTCGCTCTACCAAGAGATCGATGAGCTGAAGCCTCAGCGCCCCAAGTATGATCAGCTCCGCAAGGCGCTCGCCAGGTATCGCCGATACGAAGAAGCAGGAGGGTGGAAGAAAATTCCCAAAGGCAAGGTGCTTTCGCTCGGTCGTAGCGACCCGCGAGTGCCCGCGATTAGGCATCGCCTCGCCCTGACCGAGGACTTGCCTGCACAACTGGACAACGGAGACACGCTCTACGACGCCGATCTAGAGAAGGCCGTGCACCATTTTCAGAAGCGACACCGCCTGCCCCCGGGAGACCTGGGCACGAAAACCATCGTCGCGATGAACCTGCCCATCGACCGACGCATCGATCAGATACGCGTCAACTTGGAGCGAGCGCGCTGGATCACCCAAGTCGTGGAGCCCACGCAAGTCGTGGTCAACATCGCCGCATTCGAGATCTATTTTCTCAAGGATGGCGAGCGTGTCTGGCAAAACGAAGCGCAGGTCGGCAAGACCTACACGCAGACGCCGCTGTTCGTCGATGAAATCGACTACCTCGTGCTGAACCCGACCTGGACCGTTCCGCCGGGCGTGCTGGACCACTCCGTGCTGCCGGGCGCCAAGAAAGATCCGGGGTACATCGAGCAGCGCGGCCTTCGTGTGTTCGACAGCAGCGGCAAGGAAGTACCAGCAAGGTCCGTGAACTGGAAAC
>CAYZDM010000840.1:0-1507 GCA_964476875.1 uncultured Sandaracinaceae bacterium
GCGTCTAGAACGCCGTCGGCCGCCTCGGGCCTGAGTCCAAACACCGCCTTGCCTTCGTTCGCTGAGACCAGGGGGTCGATGCCCAGTAGCTCGCCTACCGACCGGACCTCGTCGCGCAGAGGTACGGCGGTCTCGTCGACGATGATCCCGACACCACTCTTCTCTGCCATCTCGTGCAGCGCGCTCGACAGACCACCGCGCGTGGGATCCTTCAATGCGACGACGCCCTCGCCCCCGACGTCGAGTGCCCGTCTCACCAGCGTGTGCACCGGCGCGACGTCGGACTCTAGTTTGGTGTCCAACGCGAGCTCGTTCCGCGTCGCCATGATCGCCAATCCGTGGTCGCCCATCGTGCCCGTCACCAGGATCTTGTCGCCCGGCCGAAGCCCAGCGTCGGAGACCACGCGTTTGGTAAGGCCGACCCCCGTCGTGTTGATTACTAAACCGTCGAGCTCTCCGTGCCCCATTACTTTCGTGTCGCCTGTCACGATGGTCGTCCCGGCCTCCTCGCAGGTGGACCGGATCGACTCCCAGATTCGCTTGAGCGTGTCGCGGTCGAATCCATCCTCGATGATCGCGGCGCAGGTCAACGCAAGGGGTTCCGTAGCACCCATCATCGCGAGATCATTGACAGTTCCGGAGACTGCAAGGCGGCCGATATCGCCTCCTGGGAACTCGATCGGCTGCACGACATGAGAGTCGGTCGCGATCACCAGGTACTGGTCGCCGATTCGGATCGCGGCGCCGTCGTCCATGGCCGCAAGGCCGATGCCATCTTCTCCGACATCGCCGAGCCCTTTGGCGAACACCTGCTCGATCAGCGCGCGCATCGCTCCGCCGCCCGTGCCGTACTTGAGCGTGATCCGCTCGTCGATTAACCGCGCGTTGCGGGTCATGCAGCGCCTCGCTTGACCGAGCGCAGATCGGGGCGTCCACCGTACTGATGCCAGATCCGGCACGTCCCCTCGGCGCTCACCATGCAGGCGCCCACCGGTGTGTCGGGGGTGCACTCCTTCCCGAACAGCCCGCAGCTCGAAGGCGAAGAGATGCCCGCCATGATGTCCCCGCATTGGCACTGCTGCACCAGCTTGGGTGGGGCGTAGCTCCAGAGCGCCGAAGCGTCGATCGTGAAGCGCTTGCGGGTGTCGTACTGTGCGAACTCGTCGCGCAGGCGCAGGTTCCCATTGGGGACGTGCGCGATGCCTCGCCAGCGCCCCCCTGTAGGCCGGAACACACGCCAGAGGAGCTTCTGGGCGCGGACGTTCCCCTCGGCGGTTACACAGCGAGGAAACGCGTTCTCGACCCTGGGTTCGCCGCTATTGATGACTTCGAGCAGCTTCACCAGGCCGGCTAGGACGTCGAGCGGCTCGAAGCCCGCAATCACGACAGGCAATCGGTGCCGCTCGACGAACTTCTCGAACACCGCTGACCCGGTGATCGTGGCCGCATGGCCGGCGGCGAGGAAGCCTTCGATCTTCGTTTCTGGCATCTCCGCGACGATCTCCAT
>CAYZDM010000841.1:0-1506 GCA_964476875.1 uncultured Sandaracinaceae bacterium
GACGATCATCACCGCGTGCCCGCATTGCTTCAACATCCTCGGCAACGAGTACGGCGATTTCGGTGGGACCTACGACGTCGTCCACCACAGCGACTTCCTCAACGGCTTGCTCGTGGCCGGAAAACTGGTTCCGTCGAAGGCCGTGAAGGGCAAAGTCGTCTACCACGACAGCTGCTATCTGGGCCGCTACAACCAGGTTTACGATTCGCCACGACAGATCCTCGAAGCGATCGAGGGGTTGGAGCTCACCGAGGTTCCCTACTGGAACCGCAAGAAGGGGCTCTGCTGTGGAGCGGGCGGCGCGCAAATGTTCATGGACGAGCAAGGCTCTGAACGGGTGAACAACAAGCGAACGCTGCAGCTCCTCGATACCGGCGCGACGACCATAGCGACCGGCTGTCCTTTCTGTATGACGATGCTGACCGACGGCCTCAAGGACGAGGAAAAGGAAGCGGAGATCGGGCAGCGCGACATCGCCGAGATTCTGGCCGACGCCATTGAGCTCGACGAGGTCGAGCAGACGCCGGTCGCGGCTGAGTAGGGTACCGTCCACGTCCCGCCCGCCCGGTTGACACCGGGTCGGCATCCATCGATGCTCGCCGCGCATGACCGCGCGCGACTTTCTGCAT
The DNA here is from genome assembly GCA_964476875.1 of uncultured Sandaracinaceae bacterium. Classification (GTDB taxonomy): domain Bacteria; phylum Myxococcota_A; class Polyangia; order Polyangiales; family Houyiibacteriaceae; genus SG8-38. The sequence continues at coordinate 630 of CAYZDM010000841.1, forward strand.
GCTGCGTTCCACGACCCGCGCACACATGTGTATCGGGTACTCGAGTCTACGGTTTGGACGCTGATCGTCCTGTCGATCGCCGTGCTGCTTGCTGAGCCCTTCTTTCCAGACGGCTCGCGGGGCGATCGAGTCCTTCAGCAGATCGACAGAGTCTTGCTCTGGTTCTTTGCTCTCGAGGTTAGCCTCCGGATCCTGAGCTATCGCCCACCGGAGCTGCAAGTCTTCAACAAACCTCGGCTCGGCAAAATTCGCACCGAGGTGTTCGCGCGGATTCGGTATGCGCTGACGCCGATGATCTTGATCGATCTCCTGACCGTGCTCGCCTTGGTGCCGGCTCTTCGTGGTCTGCGTGCGCTGCGTCTTCTACGGCTTCTTCGAAGCCAGAAGCTGTTCCGCTACGCGAACCCGTTTCGCGGACTGACGAGCGCGTTTGAAGAAGATCGATTGTTGTTCGCGTTCGCGTTTTCCGTCCTCGGTGCCGAGACAATTCTCGGCGGAGTCAGCCTTTTCCTCGTGGAGCGCGGACAGAACGCCGATATGAATACGCTTGGGGACGGTCTGTGGTGGGGACTCGTGACCATCACCACGGTCGGCTTTGGCGACATTACTCCGGTGACCACAGTGGGCCGCTTCATCGGCGGCGCAATGATGGTCGGCGGCCTGTTCACATTGGCCCTTTTCGCGGGCATTGTGGGGCATAGCTTGTTACACGCGGTGCTCAGCATCCGAGAGGAGCAGTTTCGAATGAGCGGTTACGTCAATCACATCGTCGTCTGTGGCTACGAGATGGGCAGTGGCATGCTACTCGACGTGCTGGGCTCGGAGTTAGATCTAGAAGATCAGCGCGTGGTTCTTTTCGGTCCCTACGAAAGACCGC
>CAYZDM010000842.1:0-1504 GCA_964476875.1 uncultured Sandaracinaceae bacterium
AGCGCCACTGCCTCGTCGACCTCCGGTACGTCGGTCACGCAAACCGGGCAGCCTGGTCCCATGATAACCTGCAAATTCTTTGGGAAAACCGCCCTTAGACCGAACTTGGCAATCGCCTGTTCGTGGCTTCCGCACACGTGCATCACCGAGACCGGCGCATGGTCCGCCTGCTCGACCAGGCGATCGAGCGCGTCGCGCAGACCGCGTGCGCGCGCCGGATCCCGAAACTTCAACTGGGCGAATCCGTCACTCGCCTTCATCGAGGCCTCCACTCTCCGATGAGTTCGCGTCCGGGGAGGCGCTGATCTCGGCACGAACATCTGCAGTCATCAGATCGTCTTCGTCGGCGAGCCGGAGAAGCTCGTCGTACAAGGCCAGGGTTTCCGCTGCCTCTTCTGGAGGGATGCGTCGGATCGCGAAGCCAACGTGGTTCAAGATGAAGTCGCCGGGCTCAACCGGGGCGTCGCAAACCTCGAGGCGCACCTGCTTCTTCACACCCCAGAAGTCGACCGTCGCGATTTCCATCTCGCGGTCGACCTCGATCACTTTGCCTGGAACGCCTAAGCACATGAGAAATCTCCTTGGGGGTTCAACCTTTGTCTCCCAGAATCGCGTCCGCGATCAAGGCCTGACCGAGCGCAATTCCACCGTCTCCAGGCGGAACTTGGCCATGCCGTAATACCCTGATTTCATTGGGAAATTTGCCGACGATGTTTGCCACGAGCCCAGCGTTCTGGAAAACGCCGCCCGTGAGCGCCACCGGCACGTCGCCGAACTGCTTCAAAAGGCCTTCGACGACCTCGACGGTCAGACTGGCAAGCGTGTTGTGAAAGCTTGCTGAGACCTCGCCCGGCGACGCGCCGGAGCTCGAGTCGGCCATCGCGGCACGCAGCGTGGGCCGAAGATCGACCTCCATCGGTGTGACGCTTCGATCGAGCGTAAACGGATACGGACTCCGAACCGCGCCCCGGGCCGCTTGGTCCCAGGCTATCGCAATCTGCCCTTCGAAGGTCGACACCGGACGATCCAAGAACAAGGCGCCAAACGCGTCGAAGTATCGACCAACACCGCGCGCGTACGGCGCGTTCAGCCCGCGCTCGATCATCTTCGATACAACCTGAAGCGAATGATCGGGGACATCAGCGAAAAGAGGGAACGCGTCTACCGGTGGCGCGCCTTCGAACGCATCGTGCAGGAGGGCGTAGGCGACTCTCCAGATCTCTCGCATTGCTACGTTTCCCCCGGGGAGCCGCACGGGGCGGAAGGTCGCAAGACGCTCAAAACGCCCCGGGAAACATAGGAGAAACTCACCACCCCAGGATGTGCCGTCATCGCCGAAACCCGTTCCGTCATACGCCACGCCGAGCACCGGGAACTGCACCCCATGCTCCGCCACGAGGCTCGCCACATGTGCGTGGTGATGCTGCACGCCGACTGTGCGCACATCGCTTCGAGCGTTCGCGTACCGGGTAGATAGGTACCCCGGGTGCAGATCATGAGCGAC
>CAYZDM010000843.1:0-1503 GCA_964476875.1 uncultured Sandaracinaceae bacterium
ATGATCGAGTACGCGCGTTTACCGACGCCAGTACCCAAGAACAGGTTGGTGATGTCGAGTAGACGAACCGGCGTGCGATTGATCGAGTAGTCGCTCTTGCCTTGCCGATCGAGGCGCCGAGTGACCTGAATCTCCGCGTAATCGCTGTAGTCGGGTGGCGCGAGACCGTCGGTGTTGTCGAACGTGAGCGTCACCTCGGAGAAGCCGTGCGGTCCGCGCCCCTCCGCGCCGCTGAAGATCACGTCCTCCATCTGTTTGCCGCGGAGACGAGCCGGCGACTGTTCGCCCATGCACCACTTGATGGCGTCCACGATGTTGGACTTGCCGCACCCGTTCGGCCCGACGACACAAGTGATGTCGTGGTCGAAGTGGACCGTCGTCCGGTCGACGAAGGATTTGAAGCCAACGATTTGGAGCTTCTTGATCTTCACAATGCCCCCCTAAGGAGTAGTTGGACGTGGCTATCACCGAACATACGATATTGCAACGGTTTACGCGACCAGAAGCGAGGGTCAGGGTGTGACCCCCACTCTATATTGTGGTTGAGTCGACTGCGTCACCTAGGGTCGAACCGGTTCTACTCGGATTCCGCCGCCTGCACCACCTCGACGGCCGGACGCTCCGAAGAAGGGCGGCCACCGGCACCAAATGTGGGTCGCCGGTCTCGGATGAACTCAAGGAAGGAGCCGACGACATCCAGATCCAGGGAAGACAGACCGTCGATCAGATCGTGAAGCCGCTGGCGCTGGCCGTCGCCCATCGCGACCCCGCCGACGTGCTCGGAGGGGCGCTCGCTCTCCTCTTCGGCCTCCGGCTGAACCTCGTCAGCGGTCGGGACGTGCCATGTGGGCCGTTCGACCGAGTGAATCCCGTGGGCGGTCAGCCATGATTCCATACAGGACCGCAGGCGCTCGGAGCGGAAAGCGAACCAGCGTTCGCGGTCGACTGGATGGCTCACCAATGCATCCTTGAACCTGCGGAACGCGCCTTTCCCGTCGATGGCGATGTTGAGTCGCCGCCGAAGTTCTTCCTCTTCGACCGTCGCGATGAAGCGTTCCATCCAACGATACTGCTCCCTCGAGGAAACCGGATCGATTCGGAGGTATCGGCTGTCACCAATGATGCGCGTGTGCATCGAGGGGTCGGCAACCCCATCGACGATGCGAATCACCTCGCCGGTGTCGAAGTGGAGGTAGCTATGCACCTCCGGTGCGTTGTTCTCAAATGCGTCCTCGAGTGCCTCCCAAGCTACCGGTACATCTACTTCTTCTTTTTGTTTATTGTCTTGCCCGACATCATTCTCATTCATTTTATTCCCATCTCACTTCGCGCCCGCCGTACCGCGTCGCGCCATCGCCTCAAGTGCCCGTCTCGTTCGGGTTGGGTAATTTGAGGCTCAAAGCTACGCTCGATACGGTAAGCATCCGTGACAGATCTAAGACCGTGAAATACACCCACGGCCATTCCAGCTAAGTAAGCAGCTCCTAAGGCAGTCGTTTCGAC